>JAUXSJ010000013.1 GCA_030679615.1 Parachlamydiaceae bacterium
TTCATCCTGTAATTTTATGCATCACTTGCATCACACGGGATAGATTTTTATGATTTTTTCGTAAAAGTCTAACAAAGTTCCATTTAGAATCGACTCTCTTAACTTACGCATAAAATCGAGATAAAACGCAATGTTTTGCAAAGTCACCAAAGTTAACCCTGTAACCTCATCCACATTAATTAAATGTCGTATATAAGCTTTACTTAGCTGAGAGGCATATTCATTCAATTCCGGATCCAATGGCGAAAAATCATCTGCATATCGTCCTGCCTTAATTTGTATTTTTCCGCTCCATGTAAAGGCAGTTCCATTACGTGCATTTCTAGTAGGCATAACACAATCAAACATGTCTACCCCTCTCATAACTGCCTCAATAATATTTCTTGGAGTCCCAACCCCCATTAAATAACGAGGTTTTGAACGAGGAAGAAATGGTTCAGTCACCTCAATCATTGCATTCATTACATCCATAGGTTCCCCTACAGATAATCCACCAATCGCAAATCCTTCAAAAGGCAATTCAACCAAAGACTTGGCTGAGATTTCTCTTAGATCAGCGTAAGTACCCCCTTGTACAATACCAAAAAGATTTTGATGTTCTTGAAGATCAAATTCTCTACAGATTTTTGCCCATCGATAAGTACGATCTAATGCTTTTTTCGCTTGATCCCAAGTACATGGATACGGTGAGCATTCATCAAAAACCATGACAATGTCAGATCCCAAAGTTTTTTGAATCTGCATGCTTTCAATAGGGCCTAAAAAATGTTTTGAACCATCAATATGCGATTGGAAAAACACACCTTCTTCAGTAATTTTATTTAATGAAGAAAGAGAAAAAACCTGATAACCACCTGAATCAGTTAAAATGGGGCGATCCCATTTCATAAAAGAATGTAAGCCCCCAGCTTTATGAATAATGGGCATTCCAGGTTTTAACATCAGGTGATAGGTATTTCCTAAAATGATTGGAACATTTAATTCGATAAGTTGAGGCTGTGTTAATGTTTTAACAACGCCTCTTGTTCCAACTGGCATAAAAACAGGAGTTTCAATAACACCATGAGCGGTATTGATCTTACCAACCCGAGCTTTTGAAACATCGGATTGGTGTTGTAATTGAAAATTAAAAGATGGCATGAAATATAAAAATTAGAATGTTAGAAAAAACTTGTATGAATGATAACAACTACTATTCATCCGAGTCATTTTTTTTGGAATCGTTTTTATCAGCTTTTTCAGCTTCTGGAAGAATATCTGTAATTGCCGCCTTGAAAAACTCAATTTTAGAAGTACCATCAAACATTTTTACAATCACTGTTTGATCTTCAATTCGTACGACTGTTCCAATAATTCCCATAGCTACAACTCGATCACCTTTTTTTAAAGCACTTCGTTGTTGCTCTAATGCCTTTCGGCGCTTTTGTTCTGGTCTCCATAAAATTATATAAAAAAATAAAAAGGCAATTCCAATCATCACTAGCGTTTGCCAAAAACTTTGATCCGGCGGAGCAATAACTTCATCATTTGCCCATACACTTGTTTGAATTGCTAAGAACACTGTCATCAAAGACGCATATAATTTTGCTTTCATTTTTTCCTCTTAAGAAAAATTTAGTTTTATTCACTGATAATTTGAATATCAGTATATTGTGCTAAATTTTTTAACTCAACATTTTCATTCATTACGTGACTAAAAATTGAATTTATATTAATATTAGCCATCTTCATTAACATTGTTATTTATAATAATTTTAACAAATAAAATTAATAGAAATAATTAATATTTAACACTTTATATGCAGTAATTTAAAATTAAAAAAATTTATAAACTTCTGATGTGTTAACAAATTCAATTTAAAATATGATAAGGCTTACACTTAATCCTCAACTTGATCCAGAAATCCACCTATTTAATAAGCCATCTATTACGCTAGGATCTAAGTCTAATTGTGTTGATTTATTTTTAAGCGGATCAAATATTCAATCTAATCATTTAAAAATCGTTAAAGAAAATGATCAATGGACCATCATCAATGAAATCAATGATCCATTTGTATTGGTCAATGGTCATTCATTTTGGAAAAAAAAATTAAGCATTAATGATTTAATCACAGTTCATGACAATCAAATATTATTTGAAATTGTTTCTTCACCCTCACCTGAAAAAGACTTAGAAAATCCAAGCTCGGATTTAGGTCATCAACAATCAAGTCCTGAAGAGAGTTCTAAATCATCTTTTCAAATTACTTCAGATGATCATTACCAAGCCATTGATCATTTTGTCTTACCTTTTGAACATGAAGTGGAACCTTTAAAAGATCTAAATTTAAATCATCAGTCAGTTGAAGAATACATTAAACAAATAGAACAAAACAAAATAAAGCAAAAAGTAGATCTAGCTCCTCCAATAGAACCTTTAAAAACGATTTCTGAAAATAGCGAAGAATTAATTAATGATTCACAATCTACTAAAAAAACAGATAGAAAAAGTCTTAAAGACGATTATTTGAAAGATTTAGATGATGACCAAGATCCATCTCATTCTAATTATCAAGAAAGTTCAATTGAACAAAGCCATCTTTTTCAAGCATGGAAATGGATTCTTTTTTTTATTTTTTCTTTACTCGTCATCTCTGGTGTTGTAGGAACTGTGATCTATTATAGCGTAAGCGACAAAACAGAAGCACATGAAACAAAAGCGATGTTAGCCACTGCGGATATAGCTATGGCATTAACACATGCTCAATTATCAAACGCAAAACCACATAACAATAATTGGGCTGATTTAGATTTTCTTAAAAATAATCTTCAAACTTTACTACCTAATACCCATTCTTATGCTTCACAGCTTGATGCTCAAGGACAATTTCATTGCTGTCCTTATAGCTTACGTGTTTATACCAATAGTGATTTTTCTCATTTCATTCTCATAGCTCAACCTGCACCTTCTCTTTTGTATTGGTTAATACCTAAACCAATCATTGTAGTGGATTCTCATTTGATGAATCTTCACTCATTAAAAGATGTAAGAAGTCTAAATCGCTTATTAGCAAACCCAGAGCCACTTGAAGGGATGAACGGTAAAGAAATTACTTCTCTAATTAAACAAGGTAATTTAATTACATTAAAAGCATTAGCTAAAGAAGCTGAAAATCTAACCTTTAATCCTCCTGAAGAACTTTCATCTCATGTTCAAGGTGCTGAAAATTTGATTCATAATGCGCCACGTTATTATCAATTGAGTCAAAGCATCTGTCAAAAAGCTATTCATTTGGCTCAAGGTAAAAGCTCTAGCATAGAAGTGATGAATTTAAAAAAAGAAATCAGCATATTAGAAACATTACAGCCATTAATTCTTTATTCAACAGATGGGATACTCTCTGCAAAGCATGTAAAAAATGGATTGAACATCTTAAGCCCAACTGAAAAAATTATTTCAGGATATTTGGTTTTCAATGATCAAGGGTCCATTATTCAAGCAAAATTATTTACACCGGCAGAACTTGAATTAGATAACTCTGACGCTGTTATTTCATTAAACGACACGACTTCAACACTTGGAATTAAAGACATTTCTTCCATTCAAGAAGATGAAAACTTACTCACTAATACTGAAAACTCATCTTGTGAAGAATCAAATATTGATAAAAATCATCCAATCTATATAGAGCTACACACGAAGATCTTAAATCGTGAGCAACAACTCAAGCCGATTGCAGATAAAATGACTCAAATGATTCAGCAAGAATTGCGAGAACCTAACAAGAATTTTATGAGTGAGTTTCAGGTTTTACTTCAATCCTTTCAATTGTTTGACACAAGTCATATTAAAGAAATTCAAAAATCCTTACATGAACTTTCCATACAATATGGTTCTTTATCTGCTCAAGATTTTTGTGGATACATTGAAGCCTTACATTTGAATTATTTAATTCAAGAAAATGATGATCAAATCATTAAAGATTCTAAAAATATTGATTACGCTGAAGAATTGTTAGATCAGGTTGATATCAGCAAAAACTTTACTGAGCTTAATGAGAGAATTATTCAAACTTCGAAATGGCTAAATTTTGACAATTTCAACAATCACCAAGATTTAATCTACTATCAAAATCTTTTAAGAAATATTTTATTAGCTAAAATACAAAATTATCTATTTTCTCCAATACCAAATAAAGATATGATTTTAGATACAAAAGAAAAACAGGCATTTGAATTACTTCTTCAACAAGAAAAATATATTAGACCTGAAGAAAAAGAATATTTTTCATTAGAATTTCAAATTCTTTCTCAAGAAAATAATTGATTATAAATTTAAGGAATCATTGAATGAAACACTCAATCCCCCCAGGGGTTTTTGATATTATTCCCTATGATGCAAAAGATCTTTGGAAAAGTTCCTTTTTATGGAATTACGTTGAACGCATTATCCGTGAGATGACCTCTAATTATGGATATTCTGAAATTAGAACACCTCTTTTTGAACGCACTGAATTATTTCAAAGAAGTGTGGGTGAAACCAGTGATATTGTTTCAAAAGAAATGTATACTTTTGAAGATAAAGGTGGGCGCTCCTTATCTTTACGTCCTGAAGGTACAGCTCCAGCGATGCGTGCTTTAATTGAACATGGCTTGCATCAGTCTACACCTATTCAAAAGTTGTATTATATTTCACCTATGTTTCGTTATGAACGAGCTCAGGCTGGCCGGTATAGACAACACCATCAATTTGGTGTTGAAGCAATCGGCTCTGCTAGCCCTGAACAAGATGCTGAGCTTATTTCGCTTTTAATTTCATTTTACAAAAAACTTGGATTAAAAAATTTGACTCTTCATCTAAATTCTATTGGTGAAACCAGTTGTCGACAAAATTTTAGACAGGCTTTAAAAGATTACCTACAGCCCTATTTTCACGAATTGTCTGCAGATAGCCAATTAAGATTTGAATCAAATCCTTTAAGGATTTTGGATTCGAAAGACCCGAAGGATCAAAAAATTCTTGTACAAGCTCCTTCAATACTTAATTTTTTAAGCGATGATGCTAATAAACATTTTGAACAACTACAAAAAATATTAAAGCATTTAAATATCGATTATAAAATCAATCCTAAGCTTGTTAGAGGTTTAGACTATTACAATAAAACAGTATTTGAAGTTACTTCGGGTGAACTTGGAGCGCAAAATAGTTTAGGCGGAGGTGGAAGATACGATGGTTTATTAAAAACTCTTGGTGGACCAGATTTACCAGCCATTGGATTTGGAACTGGTATTGAACGAATCATTCAAGCAATGATCAATCAAAATCTCACTCTCCCAAGTGCTTCGCATCCATTCATCTATCTTATACCAATGGGAGAAGCAGCTAAATTAGCCTGTATCAAATTTGTTGAAGAATTACGGCTAAAAAACATCCCCTCTGAAATGGATTTTACAGGAAAAAAAGTGGGTAAATCCTTGCACTATGCAGACCAATTAAATTCAACTTATGCCGCTATTATCGGGGATGAAGAATTAAAAAATCGTGAAATTGAAATTAAAGAAATGGCATCTGGAACTCAAATTAAATTTTCTTTAGACAATTTCGTCGAAGCACTTAAACAAAAAATGGAAAAACAATCATGACATTTGATTATAGAAGAACTCACACATGTGGGGAATTACGCAAAGCTGACACAGAAAAGCCCGTGACCTTATCCGGATGGGTTCATCGCCGTAGGGATCATGGAGGATTAATTTTTATAGATCTCAGAGATCGTTTTGGTTACACACAACTTGTTTTCGATCCTATCACAAATCCTGAAGCTCACAAATTAGCTGAAAATTTAAGATCTGAATGGGTGATCTCTGTAAAAGGTAATGTAAGACCTAGAGCTGAAGGAATGGCAAATCCAAAATTAAAAACAGGTGACATTGAAATTATTGTTCATCAAATTGAAATTTTATCAAAGTCTAAAACACCTCCATTTTCAATTGCTGATGAACAAGTTGATGTTAACGAAGAACTACGATTAAAATTTAGATACCTTGATATCCGCCGAGGTGATGTTGCAAACAAATTAATTGTCCGTCATCAGACAATGATGACCGTTAGAAAGTTTCTAGATGAAAAAGGTTTTTTAGAAATATCCACACCTATTTTAGGAAAATCAACTCCCGAAGGTGCTAGAGATTATTTGGTTCCATCAAGGGTTTATCCTGGTACTTTTTATGCACTTCCGCAATCACCACAAATCTTTAAACAATTATTAATGGTTGCTGGAATGGATCGGTATTTTCAAATTGCTCAATGTTTTCGAGATGAAGATCTGAGAGCTGATCGGCAACCTGAATTTACTCAAATCGATATTGAAATGAGTTTTGGCACACCTGAAGATTTAATACCTATTATTGAAAGTTTACTACAGGAAATATTTAAAAATTCCCTCAATTTAGAAATTCCTAAAACATTCCAACGCATCTCACACCAAATATGCATGGAAAAATACGGAACGGATCGACCCGATTTACGTTTTGAAATGGAATTACATCGCTTAGATAATATTGTAGCGCGTTCAACATTTTCAGTATTCCTCGATCAATTAAATGACGGCGGTATTGTGAAAGGCTTATGCGTTAAAGGTGGTGCAGATTTATCAAGAAAAAATATTGATGACTATACTAACTTTGTTTCTCTTCTTGGAATCAAAGGTCTTGCATGGATTAAATGGCAAGAAAATGGTCTGCAATCAAGTATTGTGAAATTTTTCCCTGAAGAAATTCAACAGGAATTGATTAAAGAAATGGATATGGAAGAAGGAGATCTTATCTTTATGATTGCCGATCAACCTACCAAAACTAATCAAGCTCTGGATCATTTAAGAAGGAAAATTGCAAAAGATCGAGGTTTAATCGATCCAAATAAATATTCCTTTTTATGGGTAACTGACTTCCCTTTATTCAACTGGAATGAAGAAGAGAATAGATTACAAAGTGAACATCACCCCTTTACATCACCTAATTTAGAAGATATTGGTTATCTTGACTCTGAACCACTCAAAATGAGATCGTCAGGTTACGATATCGTATTAAACGGTTATGAAATTGGAGGGGGCTCTCAACGGATTCACAATAGTGATCTCCAACAAAAAATATTTCAATGCTTGAAACTTGCTCCAGAAGAATTACAATCAAAATTTGGATTTTTCATAGAAGCATTGAATTATGGAACACCACCTCACTTAGGAATTGCATTAGGATTAGACCGAATTATCATGATTTTGACTCAAACAGAAAATATTCGAGAAGTCATTGCTTTTCCTAAGACTCAAAAAGCAAGTGATTTAATGATGCAATGTCCATCTAAAGTTGAGATTGGACAATTAAAAGACCTACAGATTAAGGTACCCGACACTCAATTTTCTTGGACATAATTGTTAAAATTCCCTAAAGTAATATTTCCTTTTTAAAATTGGAGGTTGAACATATGTTGAAAAATAGAAAGATCATTACGTTAGCTAGTCTTGGAGCTCTGTTATGTTATGGAACATTACAAGCTAATGTCTCTACAACTGGTCATGCAACTGTTGAAAATCCTTCAACAACAAACAATGACAAGTTGGAAAAAGTTGATATGAAAAAGCTGTCAGAAGCTCTTGGAAATTCAATTGGTCGTAGTTTAGAATCAATGCCAAGTATTCATTATGATGTTGACAGTTTGATTAAAGGAATCAGAGATGGAGCTGCAGGTAAACCTTCTCCTTTAAGCGAAAAAGAAGCTGAAGAAATGATGATGATTGTTCAAGAAAAAGCTTTTAAAGAACAATCTGAAGTTAATTTAAAAGCTGCTAATGAATTTATTGAAAAAAATAAAAACGATAAGACTGTAAAAGAAATTGTCCCAGGAAAATTACAGTATACTGTTCTAAAAGAAGGAACAGGAGCTGTAGTAGAGCCACATTCTTCTCCAAAAATTCATTATACTGGAAAATATCAAAACGGTACAGTTTTCGGAACTTCAGAAGAAATGGGCGGACCGATTACGATTCCTTTAGACCAAACAATTCCAGGTTTCAGCAAGGGAATTACTGGAATGAAAGAAGGTGAAAAAAGACGTTTATTTATTCATCCTGACCTTGGATTTGGAACAGCAAGTCAACAATTACAGCCTAACGAACTTATTATTTTTGATGTTGAAGTCATTAAAGCAAACTCTGATGATTTAAAAGATAAAATGGGTGGAAAGCTCAACGGCGCTGCTGGTTTAAATGATGATGATGAAGATGATGATGACGATGACGATGATGACTTTTATTTTGAAGAAGACGAAGAGGAATTAACACCTGGAAATCCTTCTTCAACTGGTTCAAAGTCCTTATCCGATAATTATTATAAGTAATCAAAATACTTGTATAAATTGAAACTCAAAGACTTTTTGGATTACTCCAAAAAGTCTTTTTATTTAAGTGATTTAATATGGATGTGATTTTATATCAACCTCAGATTCCTCAAAATACTGGAAATATTGTTCGGACGTGTTCTGTCACTGGAACGAATCTTATTTTAGTAAGACCATTAGGATTTAGCACTAGTGATCGATGGTTAAAACGTGCAGGATTAGATTATTGGGAAGGGGTTAATGTTAGTTTTATAGATGATTTAGTCGAATACCTTGATCAGCAAAAAAG
>JAUXSJ010000127.1 GCA_030679615.1 Parachlamydiaceae bacterium
CGCAGAGAAGAAAGTTTATAATTATATTGTTTAAATGTTCTTCCCTGCGTCTCTCTGTCTCTCCGTCTCTGCGTTAAATTGTTTTCAAGGAGTAACGGTCTATCGGACTATAAAAAAAACCTAAAGTCGAGTTGTTATTTCAGTGGTTAATTTTTATCCTTTAACCACTAAACTTGGTATTAATTTAGCAACTCGATTGGCAAGACCTGCTTCTTCAACAGATTCAACCACCTGATCAACATCCTTGTATGCAGATGGCATTTCTTCAGCGACAGTTTTCCGTGAAGACGCCAAAACAGTGACACCTTGTTCTTTCATATATTCAAACGGATTCACTCCACTCCATGTTTTCATAGACTGAACTCGACTCTGCTCTCTACCAGCCCCATGACAGGAACTACAAAAAGTCAAAGAATTGCCGAGCCCTACCATTAAATGACTAGATCGTCCCATATCACCTGGAACAAGAACAGGCTGACCTGTTTTTTTAAATAATGGCGCTAATTCATCAGCATCTGGTCCATATGCCCGAGTAGCACCTTTTCGATGAACACACAATTTTCTATGAACTCCATCCACTAAATGCGTTTCAAACTTAGCTATATTGTGACAAACGTCATAAATCAAACGGATGTCTTCTGGAGAAAGATGAAAAACCTTTTGAAAAGCTTGGCGCACAGCATGAAGAATTTGCTGACGATTATTAAATGCAAAATTCGCTGCCGCTGCCATGGCAGAAAAATAATGTCGACCTGCATCACTATGGATAGGTGCTGCAACTAACTGTCTATCTGGTAATCCTGTCGCATAGCCTTGCCTTATAAATTGATTTAAAGTGTCTTGACAAACCTGATGTCCAAATCCACGTGAACCAGAGTGGATCAGAACATAAGTCAACCCCTCTAAAACTCCCCATTGAGAGGCAATCTCAGGAAGAAAAACTTTTTGTATTTTTCCTATTTCAACAAAGTGATTTCCTGACCCGATTGATCCTAATTGATCGCGTCCTCGAGCTAAAGCTTCCTTGGAAACACTTTGATAAGAAGCACCTGCAATTTTTCCATGACTTTCCGTGTGTACTAAATCATCTTTAAAACCAAATCCTTTAGACACCGACCATTCCGCACCTTGTTCTAGTAGCTGTCGATAATCGGAATCAGAAAGGGATTTTTTATCTTTTAGATGGCCATGTCCAACGCCTGACGGTACAAAACGGAAAATGAGATCCAAAACTTCCTTTCTTCTTTCTTTTTTCATTTCATCAAATGGAAGAGGAACAATCGCTAACCGAACTCCACAATTAATATCATATCCTACCCCCCCCGGACTAATGACTCCCTCTTCAATATCCATGCCAGCCACACCGCCAATAGGAAACCCGTAACCCCAATGCATGTCAGGCATAGCAATACTATAACCAACAATACCTGGAAGGGTCGCAACATTTCTTACTTGTTCAAGTGGTTTTTCTATACCTTCCACGCTAATCAATTGTTCGTTCGCAATGATTAGTCCAGGCACGCGCATAGCACCTTCTTTAGGTAAAAGATAAGTAGCTGGTCCAATTTTTTCTAATTTAGACATCAACAATCATCTCCCATTCGTAAATTCCATCCTTACCTTTTATCGCCTCCCCATGAAAACTCACAGCTTTCAGCGGGCAACCAATATGTGTATCAGCAAAACTCATACATTGATTGAGTAACATAATGACTTCATCTAATTCAAACAATTCATCACTTTGAATAAAATAATGGATCAAATCCGGACTTTTAAAAGACAAGGCGATAAAACCATTCCAATACAATTCTTGAATAGAAAGTCCTCTAATCACAAAAGCGATATCAGCAATATGTTCTATTTCTTCAAAGGGTGGTTTAACTGGAAAAGTCCATAGAGGAGAATACCGAATATTACCCAAACTTTCATAAAGATGAATATTTCCAGTGTAAAATGGAAAAGGGGAAAATGCTTGCAACCACTCCTGCTGATTAAAAGGTTTCCTACAAACCGTCGCATGCGGAAGCCATTCTCGCGAATCTGCTTGATAACCTAACTCAATTAACCAATCGGTTAAATTTTTTTGAATTTGTTCTAAAAGAAGTGGTTTTTTCGTCCATTTTGGTTGAAATGCCACAACATTTGGATGATGATGAGGAAGAAATAGGCAAGAGTCAAACCAACCTGAATAACCTAATGTGACAGGATAGAATAGTTTATTTAATTTAAATAGATTTGTTTTCAATATTTCAAATGAAATATTCCCCAAAAAAGATAAGGTGAAATGTCTTTCTTTTTCATCAATGATTCTTCCAGTAGGAAAAGAGGAAGGCCATAGAGCATGAGCTTCGATACCAAAAAATAGACGTTTAAGGGGTTCTTTTGCATTCATTTTTTTAGTTTTTTATTTTTTTTATAACATTTATTTTACATTAAATGAGTGTAATTGCTTCTTTAAAATTAGGATCTTAGACATATCCTCATTAACATTCAAACTTATTTTACCTATCTCAAAGCCCTCAGAATATTCTTTGGAGCACGAGGAACCTACCTTCGCTTTTTTTCAAAGTGAATATCGAGGATGACGTAGTAGTCATTTTCGACTCGATCCATTCAATCTAAAGAAACGCATGTGATCACACATTATTCAAATACAAGAAATGGTTCATAAAAAACAATTGAAAGCATACGATCAAGCTTATGTACATTATCAATTAAATCATCTTTTACAATCATTTTCTAATCATAAACAACAAAAAAACAGACACTTACAACAAGCTTAAAAAAAATTAAAATAATTATTATTCTTTTTTATTGACAATGATCTCGAAGAGAGAGATAGATAAAGATGTGTTCATTATAAACACTTAATAGGTTCTCTAGAGAGTGTTAATAGAAAAATTTGGGTTCTATTAAGATGCGAGGGAATCAATTAAAAAACATTTTTTCAGGAGGTTATTATGGATAAAAAAAATCAACAACCAGGAAAAGCTAATCAAGGTCAAAAACAACCACAAAAAACTAATCAATCAAATAACAAAAACACAAAAAGAGAAAACGCATAATTTTTGTGATTGAATTTTTGTAATTTAGTATTTGCCGCATTTATTCTATGAATGATGCGGCATTTTTCATTTGAGCTTTCCTTTTTTTTCTGTTAAAATGCATTTTTTATAAAAGAGGTTCAGCTAAAGTGGAGACAATTTTTCAAGAACCCCGTCATCATTATGCTCCTTTCAGTGAAGATAGCGTTATTCTTATTCAATTAATTTTAACAGAATTTATTCAAACCCATCAAACTCTCTTACAAATCCTATCTATCTTTGAAAATCCTAATCCAGTCAATATGATGACATTGAATGCAGAGAATTCATTATTTAATTTGTTGAATCAACTTCTCGGCCAATCCTCTTATTCAAATCCTCCTTCTATTTTTTCAAGCCATTCTAACGCTTCACTCAAAAAATTAAAAAATTACTGCGAATCGTATTCTCATCAATCTTTGTCTCAAAATAAACATGCAAGGCGTCTCTATTATGTAGTCCATCGCACATGGTTAGCGACATTGAATCAATTAGAACGATTACAAATTATTCATTTAAGAAAATCGAAGTCTCCCTCTGTATTAATTAAAGAACAACATAAACAAGTGCAATTGATCGTGGGAAGATTTAATCAAGTCATTAAAACGATCCCTCTGATGATTCATCCTTATTTAAATAATGAAAATATTTTACTATATCTTTTGCGTCACAAAGACCCCCTTATTCAAATTTATGGCAATCAAACATTTAGTAAACAATTTAAATGGCCCATTAATCCAATGGAGATGAAAACTTTATTAGACAATCGTTATCAAAGCAGGGGGTTTAATTCCTTACTTCCTCTTATCAAACAAATGTTCCTTCAAGAAGAGGTTTCTCTTGACGTCTCCTAGAAAACGTTATTTAGAACTTCTATCTTTAACAAAGCAATTTGTTCATCAATCAGAAAAGAAAAC
>JAUXSJ010000313.1 GCA_030679615.1 Parachlamydiaceae bacterium
ACAAGAAGGATTGTATTCAAAAATTACGAAAATATGTTGATAAGCTAAATTATTGCGCACCCATAAGGATACCGACAAAAATTTCTAAATCGATAAAGAACAAAAATCTTGCTAAAAAGACTAAACATTCTGAGAAAAAGAAACTCAGATCTATTTCACCAAATGATGAAAATTAACTATAATTTCATTAAATAGTAATTTTAAAAATTGAATTAGCTTCGTGAAACGTTTGGAGTGCATTGATTCAAATATTGCAATAATGGAAAAAAGTCTTAGTATTTGAATCATTCGATTGAAGGAGTCATTTTTATTGTTATTTTTTTACAGAATACTTCAATATCTAAGCCTGTCTTAATTGGAAAAAATAAAAAACTATTTAAATAGTTTTCGTGTGAGACATTTTTTTTAAAAACATAATCAAGTAATCCTTCGGAACTCGTTGAAAGGTAAATACGCGAGCCAAATATATTTTCTTTTGTTAATTCATTAACAATTGTTTCGTTTAGATTAATTTGAAATTTTTTTACGTTTTCTTTAGAAGGAAATTGTTGAGGTTGAGTAAAATCGAGTCCACGACTAAAGCTTAGACATTTATTTGTCTTTTTGTGATTAAAATGCCAGTCAGGTGTAAGAAAAGCAGTGTAAATAGATGAAATGCGATCAGCAATCATATGAATGATTTGAATTTTTTCCTCTTCACTTTCATATGATAGTTTGTTTTGATAACTATCCAAGGCAACTGGTAGGGAAATTGAATTCATAAATTCCTTATTACTATACGAGTGCTAATTTGTTTTAAAAATAATTAGATTAGGCGTTATTATGAAGAAATTAATTAAAAAAAGATAGGCGTTTTTTCGTTAACATTATTATGTAATACCAAAAGAAAACAGTTACAACTCTCTTTGTAACTGTCTAATTTTTCAATCACCCAATTACTGAATAAACTTCGAAGTTTAATCGACTATAACTCAGAGTCACCCAGGAATTTTCATTCATTGTGAGTGACTCTGACTACCTACTCGCTCTTAAAACAGCTATTAAGGAACTGTAATAATTGCAGGTATACTTTGTTGTCCATTTGAATCAATTGCAATAAGCGAATAGGTATCTACCTTATTCTTATGTCTATTGTGGTCAATATAATAATAAGGACCATTTCGCGGGATTTCAGCTATAAGCTGGTTATTGCGGAATAAATGATAAGTAACAACAAAAGAGGAATTACTAGGTCTCCATTTTAGGAAATGTATATATTCAGTTTGTGTGAGAAACTTGTTTTTTATTGTTTTTCCTCTAAAATTGGTTGGTGGATTTGGTAAAGAATTGATAATTGGAGTGGCATCATTGACTAGGGGAGTATTGCTTGCTCCACCTCCACTTGCGATGGCATTATTGATCAAAATCTGAGCATCTGTCATGTTCACATTTACAATCAATGAAATAAGCGGAGCACTACTTCCACTAGAGATTGGAGAAGTTGTGGTTGCCGTCACTGTTTGTCCATTTACATTGAATGCCCAGCCATCTCCACTTGCCGCGACGAAGGATAATCCGACGGGTAATGTATCTGTGACTATAATCGTTCCACTTGTTGTGATAGTTCCAGCGTTACCGACTGTTAATGTGTAAATCCCTTGTTGGCCGAGAATAAATGAGTTTGGTGTATGTACTTTCGATAATGTAAGGATTGGTTCAGGGATTATTTGCGTTACTGCAACACTATCTGTAGAGGTTGCTGTATTTACATCTCCTCCCCCGGTTATACTAGCTGTGTTGTTAACACCCGGCACTGCATCTATATCGACAGCAACATGGAAGGTAATAATAGGGGCCGTTTCAGAAGGGAGAAATACTCCCGTTGTTGTTATTGTAACTATTTGGCCAACAACATTGAATACCCAATTGGTTCCACTTCCACTTCCGGGGACAAACGTCAATCCTATAGGTAATTCATCGGTGACAGTAATCGTAGTTCCATCTGTTGGTCCATTTCCAGTATTGCTCACAGTTAGTGTATAAGTCTCTTGTTGTCCTACAATAAAAGGAGAAGTTAAATGTGTTTTTAATATGGAAAGTACGGGTGGTGGAGGCGCTGCAGTAATCGTGTTAGTATCAAGAGTTACTGCTCCATTAAGAGCGTAAAGTGAGCCAACACTAGTAACTCCAGTAGTTGCTGTAATAGACGTATTTGCCAAAATGTTACCCTGAAAGGAAGAGGCAGTTCCAAGAGTGGCGCTACTGCCTACCTGCCAAAATACATTTGAAGGAATTGTCCCATTAGAGAGAAGAATCTGGGAGGCAGAAGATGTGATTAATGTTGAACCAATTTGAAAAACAAAGGTTGCATTTGGGAGGTTTTGACCATCAAGAGTAAGGGTGCCATTGAGTGATGCTCCAGTTGCTATGGAGTAAATACCGGGGGTCAAAGTTAGTCCATCAAGAACACCCGAGATGATTGTCATGGGTGTAAGCCCTACTGCTGTGGTGTATGCTGATTGTGCTGCGGCTTTTGCACTTATGGCTGCAGCGTCGTTCGCGTGAATAGTTCCTGTTACTATTCCAGGAGGAAAACCTGTAACAGAAGAGCCGGGTGTGACTCCTAGATCACCATTAATCACCGTTGGACCTGTATTAGTAACAGTTGTACTTCCAATCACTGCATAGGATGCAGCGACTCCAAGGTCAACCGTTTGAGCTGAAAGTAAAATTGGAAATAAGCAAAATATCAATCTTTTAAAAAGGCTAATCATTTGTAAACCCATATAGTTGTTTTTTAAGAAAACCTGTTGAATTAAAAGTGATAATTTAACTTGAGTTAATCTACAAGCTTAATTTGCAATGCTTCAAGATTAGATTTAATCGTATTAAGTTAAGCCAGTTTACTTGGCAACACTTCGACTTTTGATTGGATAAACCTCTCTCTAGAATTTTCAACTATCTAAAAATAAATGGCTTATTATAATTCACTTGAAAACAAAGTATCCTTAAAGATACACTGTGAGGATATGGATTGAAACTTAGATTAAGTTAAATACAAATAAATTTTAATAAATAAAAATGTTTATGAAAATCTTACTAAAAGAGTCTTGCGGTAATCAAATTTTCGATTTCTGCAAGCACTAACTTGATGGAATAAAATTGAAAAAAATGGAAAATAAAGAGGCTTACTGGACTATTTGTCCGGAATGTTTTGGATGCGGCAAAAAATACTTGAGGCTTCGCAAGAAATCGAGACTCCGCTATCAAACAGCAGTTAATGAGTTTGAAAAAAATAAGGATGAAGGTAAGGATTCGGTCCGTCCGAAGATTACTCAATATTTATGCGACAATTGCAACGGATCTGGTTTAATTCATGCTACCAGTCATCCTGTAGCAAATACAGAAAACTATCCACACATAGCAATTATTGGTGCAGGTATTGGAGGTGTGGCGCTAGCTGTTGCTTGTTTACATCGAGGCATTCCATTTACTCTTTACGAGCGCGATAACAGTTTTGATGCACGAGCTCAGGGTTACGGACTCACCTTACAACAAGCAAGTAAGGCAATTAAAGGATTCGGTCTTTTCTCTTTAAAAGATGGATGTAATTCAACGCGTCATGTGGTGCATACTACAGAGGGTGAGGAAATTGTTGAGTGGGGAAGAAGGACGCATTCAAACACTAATAAGACTCCAAAGCGAATAAATGTGCATATCCCGAGACAGGCCTTGCGTTTAGCGTTGCTTGAACAATTAGGTGACAATAATGCTCTGCAATGGGGGCACCGGTTAGTTGATTTTAAACAATGTGAAGATAAAAGTGTTGAGTTGAACTTTCAAGTTAACGGAGAGATGAAGAGTGCCAAGGCAGATTTAGTGGTGGGTGCCGATGGGGTTCGAAGTGTTGTGCGCAACTTGTTGATTGGTGAGGACATTATTCCTTTACGTTACCTAGGTTATGTGGTAATTTTGGGTATATGTTCTTTAAGCGCTCTTAATGGTATTGAAAGTTCTTTACTTGACTCAACTACTGTGTTTCAAACCGTCAATGGCTATGAGAGAATTTACATGATGCCTTATTCGTTAGACTCAATAATGTGGCAATTTAGTTTTCCTATGCCCGAAGAAGAAGCTAAGGCCTTGAGTGCCCAAGGAGCACAGGCGCTTAAAGAAGAAGCTTGTCGTAGAACACAGTCTTGGCATAACCCTATTCCTCAAATTTTATCTGCAACACTAGCGGCGCAAATTTCAGGTTATCCCGTATACGATAGAGAATTACTAAAGTCGGAATTTTTGGAAAAAGCTGGAGCAATAACTTTGATTGGAGATGCAGCTCACCCGATGAGTCCATTTAAAGGTCAAGGTGCAAATCAAGCTCTGTTGGATGCATTGGCGTTGGCTCGTAACATTTCAATAGCATGTACACCGCTATCTAATTGGAAAGAAATCGGATTGAGAGAAATTGTATTAACTGAATTTGAAGAAGAAATGTTAGCACGTAGTGCTTCTAAAGTGAAGGATTCAGCTGAGGCAGTGGAACTTCTACATTCCAAAGGTGTGCTACGTGGTGATGGACCTAAAGGAAGGGTCTTTACGAGGTAATCTTAAATCAGGCAGCATAGGGATTTAGATTGCAAAACTCTACAAGAAAGAATTTGCGAGTTCTGGATTCATTATGGCTCCGGGATTAGAATTACCTATGGGAAGATTGGAAATAAAATCATCTTATTTCCTTGCGGTCAATGTCATCAATTTAAGCAAGTTTCTTAAGCCACTACCGTGGCGAGCATGCTGCCTTGAGGTTGCCACGGCAGTGGCTAAAGAAATTAGCCCCGTGTGAAGGTGCTCCCAACGTGGGGGATGGAATTTAGTATCCATTAGCCACGGTAGTGGCGTAAGAAATTTGCTTAGTTGATGACATTGTGCTTGCGGTGGCGGTGGGACTTAGGATTTTCATCTCTAAGATAAAGAGTATTTGAATGATTATCAATCAAGGGAGATAGGTCATGGCAAGAAGTAAAAAATATCAAGAATTTCTACTTGAACATTTAGCAGATCACGATGAAGCTGTCGCGTACCTAAACGCAGCTTTGGAAGAAAGTCTTAAAGGTAATGAAGAGTCGAAACAGCTTTTCTTAATCGCTCTTCGAAATGTCGCAGAAGCACAAGGCGGTGTGGGTGCTTTGGCAAAAAAAGCTCACGTTGGGCGCGAAAGCCTCTACAAAACTCTTTCAGAGGTAGGTAATCCTAAATGGCATACACTTGTTTCTTTGTGTGTTGCGATGGGATTAAATTTGAGATTAACATGATACAAATTCAGCCAATTTGAGCTTTGGTCATTTTTAATCCATGATCAATTTTCGTGCTTATTAAACTTATCGATAAGGTCAATTAATGATTGCTGGCTTACTTTGATAAAACCTTCTTGTGGGCGATCAAGATCTGCTATAAGAACTATAACAGTTGAAAAAATCAGAATAAGCAACGCATTAATCCCTAAATAGCGAGCATTGATTAATCCAATTTGATACCCAACTGAACCAATTGCTAAAATTGTAACAAAATATAATACACACCAAATGATAAAAGGAATTCTGATACGTATTCCTATATTCAATCGTTTCGCATGCAAACTTATCAATTCGTTTAATGATTCTATGAATAGTCCCACAATTACTGAATTAGGATTCTTCTCTGCAACTGTTACGGTTTGTAGCCAAAGCTTGTCTTGCAAATCCTCAGATTTTTTTATGGTTTGATCAAAATTTTTAGGAGAAAGTGATGCTATACGTACAGAAATATATTCTTTTAGTAAATTCTTAATTTCATTGCGGTGCAATTCAGGAAGATAATCAGCACGCAAATATGTTGTTCTAATGGCGTTGGCTTCTTCTACAACAAGGGTTCTTCTTTCATCAAATTTAGAGGCAGCTATTCCAAATGTAAAAGCTAATAGGAAGGCTAGTAATCCAAGGGTAGCTGCAACAATTGAATTAATAGGAGATCTATCTTTTGGCTCTGCAATCAATTGATGTTTCTTACCTAAAAAAACACCTCCTTTAAATGCAAGAAATAGGGATAAAAAAGTAAAAATAAAAATTGTATAGAGAGGAATGGTGTGAAATAAATTAAAAAACATATTTTTACTCAAACTTAATTCCATTAAATGATACGAAATATTTAGCAAAATTTAAAAGCTCTGAAACAATGAAGCTTCGAACGATATCCATTAAATTTATAAACAGTATATTAAAATTTTTATTTTTCATACAATTTCATCTCATCTAAATAGCAAAAAACTACAGAATACATTAGACCTTTAGCAACACTTTTTTACTAGCTTACTCTCAATGGTGTTAACTTAAAAAATTACTATTAATAAACCTGACGCGTAAAGATCGGCTTTGAGATACTAAATTGTAATTAGGTCGTCCCGGCCTGAGTGTAATAATACCCTATAATAGAATCTCAGGCCGAGACGGCCTGATTACAATCTGGTATCTCAAAGCCGACATTTTATACTTACATCTTTGGTTGTAATAACATTTTTTTAACTTAATACCACTGAGCTTGCTCTAGGGACAGTATTGTTAAGTGGAATAAAGTCATATCGAATTAATATGAGTAAAAAAAAACAGTTACATAAGTAAAAGCTTTTAAAGTCTACATCTAGTGTGTACACTTCGAATTTTTGACTGGATTTCTCACACTTAAGAGTTTTCAACTCTATCATTATTAACTGCTTAAATTACATCTTAAAAATTAATGTTTACTATAGAGATTTTATGATATGTAAAATAATTTTTATTTAACGTCTAATTTAATTCGAGGAATGGATCTAAAAAACTTGCTTGAGAATTCCTACCCTTCAACTAAGGAGATTTCACATTGACCAAAGACAACTTAAAACCGACTACAAATGACGCTGGGATTCCTGTCTCCAGCGACGAATATTCGCTGACTGTTGGGCCAAATGGCCCTATCTTACTACAAGATTACTACCTTATCGAACAGATGGCTAATTTTAACCGTGAGAAAATTCCTGAACGTCAACCACATGCAAAAGGATCTGGAGCTTTCGGCTATTTTGAAGTAACTCATGATGTCAGCGCCTACACCAAGGCTGCGGTATTTCAGCCTGGTGTAAAAACGGACACGTTAATAAGGTTTTCAACAGTGGCAGGTGAACAAGGAAGTCCTGATACTTGGCGTGATCCACGCGGCTTCGCATTGAAGTTTTATACAAGTGAAGGAATTTACGATATGGTTGGTAATAATACTCCTGTATTTTTCGTTCGTGATCCAATGAAGTTTCAACACTTTATCCGTTCTCAAAAACGGCGCGCAGATAATGGCCTGCGAGATAATGATATGCAATGGGACTTCTGGACCCTATCACCTGAGTCTGCGCATCAAGTGACTGTGTTGATGGGGGATCGTGGGATTCCGAAGACATGGCGGAACATGAATGGTTACTCAAGTCATACATACATGTGGGTTAATGCAAAAGGGGAACGTTTCTTTGTGAAGTATCACTTCAAGACAGACCAGGGGATTGACATTTTTACTCAGGAAGAGGCCGACCGCGTAGCTGGTATCGACAGTGACTATCACCGGCGTGATCTATTTGAAGCCATTAAGCGAGGTGATTATCCTAGTTGGACTCTGAAGATGCAGATCATGCCTTTTGAGGAAGCTGCCACCTATCGACTTAATCCGTTTGATTTGACTAAGGTTTGGCCTCAAGGTGATTATCCACTTAAGGAGGTCGGTCGGTTGAAGCTTAATCGCAACCCTGTTGATTTCCATACTGAAATTGAACAGGCTGCTTTCGAGCCGAATAATTTAGTTCCAGGGATAGGTCCTAGCCCAGATAAGATGCTTCTTGCACGCCTTTTTTCTTATGCCGATGCTCATCGTGCGCGTCTCGGAGTCAACTACAAGCAGATACCGGTCAATCATCCAAAATGCCCTTTTCATAGCTACAGCAAGGATGGAGCGATGAGGGTAGAGAACGTTACTGATCCTGTGTATGCTCCAAACTCCAAAGGAGGGCCTAAAGCTGATGGTCAACGTTATCCCCAGTTGGAAGTGTGGGATGCAAGTGGTGAATTTATTCGCTCAGCCTATACTTTGAGAATGGACGATGACGACTGGAGTCAAGCAGGCGATTTGGTTCGGAAAGTCATGGATGATGCGCAGCGTAATCGATTAGTTTCAAATGTTGTAGGACATCTGAAAAAAGGTGTATCCGAGCCTATTCTGCAGCGAGCATTTGAGTACTGGTGCAACATCGATAAGCTTATTGGAGAACGCATCAAAGAAGGTGTAAATTCTTAAACCCAATTTCCGACTAAATTGCACTGATGAATTCGAATAAGAAGGGTGAATAATGACAAGATTTGGAATGTATTAGACTGGTTTAGACTTTTTCAAATATTTTCTACGCCTATCATTTAAAAATTTAAAAATCACTTGAAATCAGCTACTAAAAATTTAAAATTTTGTTCAGTTTTAACCAAAATTCCCACTAAAAGTAGGAATTTTGGAGGAATATTTTATTACTTATTTAGTGAGTATGGAGTGCGAAAGGGCCCTGCCCTTACAGATGGACACATCTTTTTGTTCACAACAACTTTGATTAACAATTGTTTTTGTAATTCTATAGACCGTTACTTTTCGAAAACAATTTAACGCAGAGGCGCAGAGACAGGGAGACGCATAGAAGAACAGTTAAACAATATAAATATAAACGTTTTTCTCTGCGTCTCTCTGTCTCTCCACCTCTGCGTTAAATTGTTTTCGAGAAGTAACGGTCTATCGGATTGAGTACACTAAATATTGTTGTTTTGCAAAATACGTTAAATGTTGTCAACAAAAAGATGTGTCTAACTGTAAGGACTTGTCCATCGCTTTCCTAAGCTTCGACTTGTCGAAGCGTTGGAGCTTGGGTTAAACAGGGTTTTATTTGAAGCGACATAAGATCATACCGACTGCGAAAACCTTAAGGCCTACGGAACTTTTCTTGAGAAGGGTTACCTGATTTGGGTTTGTGGCCCAATGTCGACTTCTTCGCAGTCTTGGAATGAAAAGCATTTTGGCTGTGTGAAGAAGAATTATTTTGTGGCTTGGGACCCCGTCCTTGCCCATTTGCAGTGTGCGCGTTTTTCCCATTTGGAATCGGTTCGGCTGAAATATTTGAATCAACATCAAAACCGGGCTCTAGTTTTTTTTCAATCTTTCGCTTGAGGAGCTTTTCAATGTCAGCCAAGAGTTTAAGTTCATCGATGCAGACTAGCGAGCAGGCCCACCCATTGTTTCCGGCACGACCGGTACGTCCAATACGGTGGACGTAATCTTCTGGAACGTTTGGGAGCTCAAAATTCACTACATGAGGCAACTGGTCAATATCGAGGCCGCGTGCAGCGATATCGGTCGCAACGAGTACTTTGATCGCGCCCGATTTAAAATCGGCGAGCGCTTTAGTTCGTGCGGATTGGCTTTTGTTGCCGTGAATTGCCTCAGAGATAATTCCATCAATGGTAAGTTGTTTGGCTAGCTTGTTAGCGCCGTGTTTTGTACGGGTAAAAACTAAAACCTGTTCCCATTTATTTGTACTGATTAAAAACGAGAGAAGTTCTCTTTTGCGTTTATTGTCGACTGGATAAATAATATGCGTTACAAGATCTGTGGGTGTGTTTTGTTTTGCTACTTCGATTGTTTGAGGATTTTTTAGGATCCCGGCAGCTAATTTCTTAATTTCTTCGGAGAAGGTGGCTGAAAAAAGCAAATTTTGTCTTTTAGAAGGAATTAATTTAAGGATTTTCTTAATGTCATGAATGAAGCCCATATCTAGCATCCGGTCCGCTTCATCAAGAACTAAAATTTCTATTTGGGAAAGATCAATCACATTCTGCGATACGAGATCCAAAAGCCTTCCAGGCGTTGCAATAAGGATGTCGGCTCCGTTTTGCAATTTTTTGATCTGTCCATTAATATTGACACCACCAAAAATCACTTGTGTTCTAAAAGGAAGGTGCTTTCCGTAAGCTTTAACATTCTCGCCAACTTGAGCGGCAAGTTCGCGGGTCGGGGTGAGGATAAGGGCGCGTACGGCGTGCTTATGTTCACTTTTTTTGGTATTCATTAACACTTGCAGAAGAGGTAGTGTAAAACCCGCAGTTTTTCCTGTACCAGTCTGTGCACTCGCTAAAATATCGTGTCTATCTATGATAAGAGGGATCACTTTGATTTGAATGGGAGTAGCTTCTGTGTAGCCTTTTTCTTTGATAGCTTGAACGATTTCTTGCTGAAGTCCGAGATTGTTAAACGACAATGTTGCCCTTAGATGTAATTTTTTAGTTAATAATGAACTAATATAATTTATATTTTTATTTAATACAAGTTTAATTTGTTTTTAAGAAAGGTAAGAAAAGCTTTGTAGGGGGTGGCTTTGTTGAAAAGAATAAATAATTTTAATAAAAATTAGATTTGTCTTCGCGAAGCGTTTGGAATGCGAAAGTCCTCTTTCGCATTGTGTTAGAAATCGTCTATAACTTTAATTTTATCAATATTAAAACTTGAAAATTGATTTGTGAAAAGAAGGTGGTGTCGTTTTTTCAAACCAACTTGCTGTACACTAAGGATAATGTGTCGCTAATTTTACAAGACCGTGGTGCACCGGATTTTGATTTACATAATTTAGACGAGCAAAATATGAGTATTGAAAAGTGATGTGGCTATCCCAATATTGCCGCCATACTTTTCTGTTGGGTGCGTTGTCTTTTGCGTTAATATATTTAGATGTTGTGACATGCAAATTTGATAGAAATGCAGAAAGATTGGATGGATCTTCCGGAGAGTTAGCAATGAAATGATAGTGATTAGATAAAACGGCCAAGATTGCAACTGTCAATTATATTGATTAGAAAAAGCTAACAAAGAATGATGGAGAAATTGAAGATCTTCCATTGTTTTAAAGTAATGTATTTTTTGATATGTTGCAGATGTTACCATGTAGGTTCCTTTTTGAAGAAGCCGATGTGGAGGGGTGTGAGGCCAATCAGTCATCATATCACTTGAAGAAAAATGTTGATCAAAAAAAGCGAAAGAGGACTTTCGCAATCCAAACGCTTTGCGAAATTAAAAACCGCGAGCTGGTTAAATGATACAAAAAAAGCAGTTACAACTTTCGTCGTAACTGCTTTTTAATTTCAACTCCGGATGCTTGATTCGAACAAGCGACCAATGGATTAACAGTCCACTGCTCTACCGCTGAGCTAATCCGGAATAAGAAAGCATAATATTAAGAAAAACGTATATTTAACACAACAACATTTTCACTTTTTTTTATTTTTTTTTAAATAAAAAGGGAAGGCATTGCCTTCCCTCTAATTTTAAGAATTAACCATTAAAGTGATTAATAGTCCATTCCCATTTGCGGATTAGCTGAAGATGACTTTTCTTCTGGAGCATCAGCAATAATCGCTTCGGTTGTTAATAGCATTCCTGCAACAGAAACTGCATTTTCAATAGCGCATCTGACTACTTTAGTCGGATCAACAATTCCTGCTGAAATCATATCTACATAACATCCTTTACGGGCATCATATCCTTCTCGATCACTTAATTTTTCAACTTCTTGTTGAATGATCACGCCTTCTTGACCAGCATTTTCAACAATTTGTCTTAATGGTGCACTTAGAGCACGCAATAAAATGCGAACACCTGTTTTTTCATCACCCTCTAAACTATCTGCCATGCGACTTACAGCTGGCATGCAACGAATTAAAGCTGTTCCACCACCAGGAAGAATTCCTTCTTCAACTGCTGCAGCGGTAGCTCTTTGAGCATCGTCTACACGATCTTTTTTTTCTTTCATTTCCAATTCAGTTGCGGCACCTACGTTAATCACAGCTACTCCGCCAACTAATTTAGCTAAGCGTTCTTGAAGCTTTTCTTTATCATAATCAGAAGTACATTCTTCTATTTGACGCTTAATTTGAGATGCTCTTTCTTGAATAGATTCTTTTGAGCCAGCTCCTTCTACAATGGTGGTTTCATCTTTTGTAGATACAATTTTTTTTGCTCTTCCAAGTTGCTCTAGTGTGACATTCTCTAATTTATATCCTAAATCTTCACTAATAACTTCAGCGCCAGTTAATATTGCGATGTCTTGTAGCATAGCTTTTCTTCTGTCTCCAAAGCCAGGAGCTTTAATCGCAGATATTTTTAATCCAGCTCTTAATCGATTAACAACTAATGTCGCTAACGCTTCACCTTCAACATCTTCAGCAATAATTAAAAGAGGACGTCCACTTTCTGCAACAGTTTGTAGTAAGGGGATGATTTCTTTAATAGAATTAATTTTTTTCTCGTAAATTAATATATACGCATCTTCATAAATACATTCTTGAGCTTCAAGATTTGTAACAAAATAAGCTGAGATATATCCACGATCAAATTTCATTCCTTTTACGACTTCTAATTCAGTTTCGAATCCTTTACCTTCTTCAACTGTAATTGTTCCATCTTTTCCCACTCTTTCCATTGCTTGTGCAATAATTTCGCCAATTTCATGATCGTTATTTGCTGAAATTGTAGCGACTTGAGCAATTTCTTGGCGGTCTTCAACTTTTTTACTTTGTCTGCTTAACTCTTGAACAACAACTTTAAGTCCTTTTTCCATTCCTCTTTTTAAATCTAAAGGATTGGCTCCAGCTGCAACGTTACGAAGTCCTTCAGAATAAATAGCCCCAGCTAAAACAGTTGCTGTTGTTGTACCGTCACCCGCTTTATCCGCAGTTTTATTTGCAACTTCTTTAACCATTTGTGCACCCATATTCTCAAACTTGTCTTCCAGTTCAATTTCCTTAGCAACTGTGACTCCGTCTTTTGTGATATGTGGGCTACCATAAGATTTATCAATGACTACATTTCGTCCTTTAGGACCTAATGTTACTTTAACTGCATCTGTTAAGGTGTTAACGCCTTTAAGAATTTTTTGACGTGCATCTTCTTTAAATTTAATCATTTTGGATGGCATAAATTCTCCTATCTTTTATCGAATTTCGTTAGATTATTATTCTTCAATGATTGCAATGATATCGTCAGCACGAAGAATGATATATTCTTCATTTTCAAGCTTCACTTCTTGACCGGAATATTTTTCCATTAAAATGATATCACCCATATTTACTGGCATTGGAATCAACTGACCTTGTTTGTCTTTTTTTCCATCTCCCAAGGCCACAACTCGAGCTTTTTCTTGTTTTTTCTTCGCTGTATCTGGAAGGATAATTCCACCTTTTAATTTTTCTTCTGCTTCTAAACGTTGAACAAGTACACGATTTCCCAATGGTTTCAGTTTAGCGCATTTTGTTGTACATTCTGTTTGTCCCATCTTTATCTCCTTGTAATTTGAATGTTTTGTTTCTAGAGAATCAATTTTATCTTTCACTGTATTTTATTGCAACACGTAATTAGCAACCGAAAAACTTAACTGCTAAATTAGAGGGCGGGGGCAGTAATCATAGTAGTCTAAATTATCAGAGCACAACGCTTCGAAAGTCAAAGCTATGAAAGCGGTGACAAGTCACCGCAATCCAAATTTTAATTATTACTCATTAGTGTTTCGAGTTCGGTCACTAATCTATCAAAGACATCGATAGCTGCAATGACGGGAGCAGGAGTTGTCATATCAATGCCAGCTAATTTAAGCATATCAATAGGGTACAAGCTAGAACCTCCCTTTAAAAAGGAAAGATAATTTTCTCGGTCTTGGTCTTTTCCATTAACAACTTTTTCTGTTAATGAAAGGGCTGCACTGATACCCGTTGCATATTGAAAAACATAAAAATTGTAATAAAAGTGGGGGATTCTTGACCATTCGATATCAATTTCTTCATCAATAATCGTGTCTGGTCCAAAGTACAATTGGTTAAGTTTTCTGTACTCTTCTTTTAAAAGTTGCGGAGTTAAAGGAACGCCACTTTCAGTTAGTTGGTGAATTTTTAATTCAAATTCAGCAAACATTGTTTGTCTAAATAGTGTTGCTCGGATGTCTTCAATTTTTTGATTAATAAGAAAAATTTTTTCTTTAGGATCGGTTCGCTGTTTTAGTAAGAGGCGAGTTAAAAGATCTTCGTTAAAAGTAGAAGCTACTTCTGCTAGAAATATAGAGTAGTCACTGTATTGATAAGGTTGGTGATGTCGGCTATAATAGCTATGCATACTATGACCAGCTTCATGAGCAAGAGTAAACACATCTCTAATAATATTTTTATAATTCATTAATATATAGGGCATGCTATCGAAACAGCCGCTTGAATAGGCTCCGGATCTTTTGTTTTGATTTTCAAATCGATCTACCCATCGATCCGTTTTAAGTCCTTTGCGAAGAATATCTTGATATTCAGAACCTAACGGTTGAACTGATTCGATTACTAACTCTTCAGCTTCTTCATAAGACATTTTTATATCAACAGAACTCATGAGGGGAACATACATATCATATAAATGCAATTCGTCTAATTTAAGAATTTTTTTTCTTAACTTCATATAACGATGAAGAACCCCTAAACGTTCATGTACAGCTTGAATTAAGGCATGGTAGACAGAAGATTCAATATTTTTTGGAAATAAAGCAGCATCTAAAGAAGAAGGGTAATGACGCGATCTGCTTTGAAAAAAGTGGTTTTGCATTTGGCCATTAATGAGCTCACATAAAGTGTTTTCATAAGCTTGAAATTGTTGATGGTAAGTTTGAAATGCATTTTTTCTTAAAGTCCTGTCCTGGTCACGAAGATAAATTGCATAAGTCCCATGGGAAAGTGGTTTCGATTGACCTGAGCTATCCAAAACATCTGGAAATTTAAAATCTGCATCATTTAAACAATTAAAAGCCTTATAAGATGTTTGTAATGCTTGTCCAGCAAAGGCCATAAGCATTTCGTTATCTTTTGAAAGGGTATGTTTTTTTTGTCTAATAAGTTTTTCCAAATAAAACTTATAATCTTTCAGAGTTGAAGAATATAAATATTCATTAAGTGTCGCTTCAGGTAATTCAAGCAATTCAGGTTGAAACCAGGCTGTTTCTTGAGAAAAAGCATGGCACAACATCAAGATTTTTTCATAACAAGTTTTAAATTCAGGATCGCTAATATTCTCATCATGACGTAAGTGAGCATATGTATAGAGTTTTGAAAGTTTGCGATCAATTGCAAGAGTTTTTTCAATCAGAGTAAGTAAATTTTCAGGACCTTTTTCTAATGATCCTTGGAATGAGTCAATTGTAGGCCAAAATGGAGAAGTTTTTGATTCTGTTACCGATTCAAAATCTTGTTCCCACGCATCTTTATTTGAATAAAGAGATTCAATATTCCATCGATCTATTAGGGGGACTTCTTCGCGTTTTTTCATGAATAAGTTTCTCCGTTATTTTAATTAGAAAAAGTTTGCTTATAAATAGATTGTCGTATTAAAGGATAGAAGATGAAAGGATAAAACGCGATGACAAAGACTTCAATAAAAAAACAAATGATAATCGGAAAATTTGTCATTAAAAATGATCGAGGACTTCACACCAGGCCTTCAACAGAACTTGTAAAATGTGCAAGTATGTTTAAATCAAAAATTTTACTTTATTATCGAAGGCATGTTGCAAATGCAAAATCTTTGTTAGGGATTTTAATGTTAGCAGCTGAAAAAGGTGCTAAAATTAAAATTGAAGCTGAAGGTGAAGATGCGGAACAAGCAGTTCAGTCAATAATAGAGCTGGCTGCACATAATTTTTATATTAAATATTAGAGATAGTCATCCTGTAATTTTATGCGTTGTCAGTTGATAGAATGAACGTTTCTCAGATTTTAATCTTCCACAGCAATTGTTTTGTCTAAAACTTCTTTCGTGCAATAAATTGGTGCATTCCACATTAATGCTAGAATAAGAAAATCACTGGGTCTTCCATCCGATTCAATAATATGCAAAATGTCACCCATGGGTTGTTCGAGAAATAAGCGTGCAAAGTAGACTGTATCTTCTACATCATTAATAACGACCTGCTTAATTTTAATTTCCATTGACTCAAATACTTTTGAGATAAAGTCATGTGTTAATGGACGTGGTGTGACTGCATTGGTTAAATAGAGTTGAAGTACACGTCCAACTCCGGAATCTGTGTAAATGGCAAAACGTTTTTCAAGAGCTTTTAATACAATAACTGTATAAGAACGAGTTTGCATGATCTTATCAAACGAAAGCTGAATTAATTCAGACATCAAAAGCTCCTAGAGTAAAATCTTTAGAAGATATTAGTTGTACCATTTTTATATCCTACGATGACATGAGTTGCAAGATTGAAAAAAAATCCCGTTTCAACAACTCCGGTCATTCCCTTTAACTTTTCATGTTCAGAGTAAGGAGAATGAATTGGGTCATTAAAATGAATATCTAAAATATAATTTCCATTATCTGTTAGATAATTATTACCCTCATTATTTTTACGTAAAATTGAATTCAATCCAAATTTTTGCAATTCTTTTAATGTATAATGATAAAGAAAGGGAATAATTTCTACCGCCACAGGAAATTTACCTAAATGTGAAACTAGCTTTGTTTCATCTATAATCACAATCATTTCTTTACTTGCTTTAGCGACTAATTTTTCTCTCAATAGTGCTCCACCACCCCCTTTAATCATATTCTTTTTATGATCAATTTCATCTGCGCCATCAACCACAATATCAATACTATAAATATTTTCTGGATCAACTAGTGGAATACCTAATTGCTTCGCTTGTTCCATTGATTTGTTTGAAGAAGCAATTGCTGAAATTTTTAAACCTTCTTGAACTTTTTTAGCTAAAGCATCAATAAAAAAGGTGGCTGTTGTACCGGTACCTAAGCCTATAATCATTCCTTGTTTTATATAATCAATTGCATGAATAGCAGCATTTTTTTTTGCGTTAAGAATCGATTCATCCATATCTTCACAACTCATAAGTCAATAATTTGATCAAATCATTTTGCTAATAATTTTAAATATGCCAAATTAATGTTCATTTGCATATAGAAAAAGGAATTTTATGATCAATTTAAATAATTTAATGAAACGACTTGATGAGACATTCTTTTTTAAAGGATTAACTGATTTTGCACCTAATGGTTTACAAGTTGAGGGAAAAGATAA
>JAUXSJ010000329.1 GCA_030679615.1 Parachlamydiaceae bacterium
ACCCTTGTTGATGAATTTTCTTTTCAAAAATATTCTACAAGGGTTTCTCTTTTATTAAAATTCTAAATATCAAATCTTTAAAGTGCTTTTTTCTGAATTAGCCTGATGCCTATGGGATAGGCAGGATCGCTTTCAGCGGCAGGATAACGACAGGATAATGAATTATAGATATCACCTTAAACACAGAAACGGGAGATTTTATTAAAACATTAATTGTTTATTTTTCTATTATATTTTTTTCGTCTTCTCATCTCAGCATTGAAGGTGTAAATGATTCATACCCTGCTTATCCTGCCGCTGAATGAGATCCTACCTATCTTGTTATTTTATTATTACATGATTCCTAAAATTGATACATGCCGATGTGGCCTGCGGATACTTTGGCTCCAAGCTTTTTTAGACTCCTTGCGCAAGTGAATAAGGAAGCATGATAACAACATATCTGTTGACGACTAGCCTTCTATTTCCTCTATTTCCGATGACTCCATCTTATAAATTTTCCCACTTTGTCCTGTATAAACTAGGCAATCGTGAGAAACATTCATTCCAACCAATTTATCATGATCTATTGGAATTGTTTTAAGTGGTTTTTCCAAATTATACAAGTCATAAATAGATATACGTTTTTCTTGCGCTAAAATCAGATAATCATCGTCTATGTGAACATCTAGACTTCCATGTCCAAATTCACGTATAACCGTAAAATCTTTTTTATTAATTAATGATGAGTCAAATTTAGATGATGAGAGAATATAATCGGCATTTACAGCAAGTTTTTGAATCATAGTGTTATCATTTAAATATCTAGAATAAACCCCTTCAAATTTATTCAAATCAAGTGCTATTATATGTTTTTTCACACCTATATAAACTTTCTCATCTGAATATTTCATAGCCTGTATAGATGCATTTTTAATTTTATAGTCAACATCTGCTTCACAAAATTTACTTTCTTCCCATTTATATATATGAATATTTTTTTCAGCCAAAACACAAGAGGTAACTTTTTCAGAAGAAGGTATAAAGCAAGCTGCTGTTATTGGAATTAAAGAATAATATTCTTTTTTATCTCCCATGCAAAAATTAATCTTTTCATTGTTAGTATAATTTTGAACAAATAGATTACTTTGACAAAAATAACCAAATTTATTTGCATCTAAAGAGTTTTCAATAACTTTTACTCTTACATTATAAGTATTTAAATCATCATGTTCATATAACATTGTAACTGAATCATTCGTATTATAATCGAAAAGCACTATTTTAGAATTATCTGTCCCAAAAATACATTTAGAGCCCATTAAAATTGATGAGTTATATTTTAAATTATTCAAACTTTTACTAAATTGAATAGTTTTATAAGAACCTTTATCAATTAACTGATCTACAAAAGAATATTCTAATAATTTTTGCTTTTTCTCTTTTTCAAAAATAGAATTCTCAAATAAATTTTTCATTATTTTTTCAGCAGAATTAGATGAAAGTCCATTTTCTTTCAAAATATCAGCAGCTGTATTCCAATCAAAAGTCGTTTCATTAAAAATATCAAAGGCTATTTTTTCTAATTTCTTGTTAGTCTTATCAATATATTTAATAAAATTATCAGCAGACTGAGTGGGGCAAGTAAATTTCAATGGACAGTCTTCATAAATTTTTTTTCCCATTATTAATGATAAATAGCGATAACGCTTCACAAAATCAGTTAGATTTTCCTTTAATCGCGCTTTATCTTCCTCTCTAAAACATAAACAAACCTTACATACACTTTTAATCCGTTTAGAAAAATCATCTAAAAATTCTTCTTCATTTTTTTGAAAATAGTAAATATTTATTTTTGCATGATCAACGTTGCGTATCATAAAACCCTTTAACTGTATTAATTTAATTCTGAAAATTCTACTTACTATAAACACGACCTACTAATAAATAAAGTTTTAAAAATATTAATATGTGTATTTTAATTGATTTAAAATATTTTGAATTAGAAAAATAATTAAAGTTTTAATTTTTAACAACTTAAAAAGAAATGCTAATTTTAATTCAAATAAAGAATTTATTTACATTCGTAAAATTCTTAAAAAGAAAAGAACAAAATTATTTACGTCTTAGTTCAATATGAAAGAATTATAAAATTTATATCGAAGGTTTTGAATTCAAAAGACACCTGGTCTCCCTCCAAGCAATACCGTATTAAGCAAAAATGCCCTCATTAATATCCAAATTCAATATTAAATATTTAATGAATTCAATATGATTTTTTAATCTTTAATTTATAAATTAACATTAAAATACAATTAATAGATTAAATAAACTCTTTGTCTTTTAAAAAGGATTACTCTATGCCATTAAATGAACTAAATCCTCCAAATCATTTAAATATTTCCTCAGTTAAATCTCTTAATGAGGAAACTTACAGAGAAGATTTTGCATTAAAAGCTGTAAGACCGGATGGAACTTTAGGTCCATTTGTTGGAAAGTACTTGATTCATAATATTGTGAGTGAAATCTTTGAAAAGTATAAAGATACAAGAATTCCAGTTCGATGTGTTGTGGCAACTCATGTACTAAGTGATGGATTAGGTGATTATTACCACGCTGTTAATGTAACAAAAGTTCTTAAAATTCATTTTCCACATTGGAATTTCACCCTCATAGCAGAATTTGACGATAGTAAAATTAAAAAAGAAAATCTAACTTTACCAGATATCAAAGACAGTCATATTTTCTTTTTAGATGAAAATAACAAAGATTCTGCAGCTAAAAAAATTGAAAAATCAGATATTGTCGTGAATATACCTGTATCTTTAAACCTTGTAACTGAACATGCAGACAAAAAAAAGGTATTAAAGATATCAGAATATGGAAACCCAGGCTTCACTGCGATGGGTGTTGGTCCAAGTTCTTGGGGGATCGTCATAGGTAGCATTGACAAAGGATCTATTCATGAAATTAAAGATTCAAAAGTTCTTAAATTATTAACCGGCTCAGAATTTCCTTCGTACGCAGAAATAGAACACTATCGCGAAACAAAAGATCGGTTTTTTGGATATATTAAAACTTCATTTGCATCCTCATTAGCTTATTTCTATACTACTCTTAGTTATGCAAATAACAGTTTAAAAGATATGGATGTTTTTCTTCCTTTTGATGTAGATGCCATTGAAGCTTTTTCATTTGCTATGGATCTTGATTTTTTAAAAGATCAAGGAATTGGACGAGTACAATTGGTGGATAAAGATGGAAATGTAATTAAAGAAGTGAATGCAGGAGAAGGCAAAAGTGTACGTTGGTTAAATGTATTTCCGATTAAACAAAATGAAGTTCATTTTTTAATTCAAGATAGCTCCCCCTTAACTGGATGTAGTGGTGACATTTCAATTGGAGAAGTAATAACAGCAAATAAAGACTTTTTTTATGAAGGTAGACGCCATAAAAGTAAATTTGTAACTCAATTAATTTATTTAGCTGAAAAAAACTTTGGCTCTGATAGTTTAATTGTTGAATATTTAAAAATTCAAAAAAATCTTTATGCAAATATAGAAGATTTTTTCGGTCCTTTATCAGAAAATCCTTCTTTTATAAATACGATTAGAAAAGATGCTGAACAAATGGCAAAACTTGCCTCTTCGGATTTATTTAAAGAAGAAATGAAAGATTTAAGAAAAATAATCACTAACAATTTTAATTTTAATAAAAAAATAGCATCATTAGTTTCAAGACATATGTTTTTAACTAAATATCCAGATATCTCAACACTAGAAGAAAAAATTGCTATTCCTTTAACAAAAGGAAAAATTTCAGAGATTTCTTTTAATGAATATCTTAATGAATCACAAAAAAAAATAGAAAATTACATTAAAAATATAATATAAAAAATATTTTTTATATTGTTATTATTTAAATTATATTATATAATCTTGATTTATTATTAATAAATAAGAGAGATTATGAATATATCACCTTTATTATCAAACTATTCAATTAATGAAGAAAGCCAAGAAAATGAACTAAAAAAATTTTCCGAAATAATATTGTCTATCTTAGAAAATGAAGTTTCAATTCCTTCACATCTTATACAATTCCCTAATAATATTTGGAATTCAGAAAATGCTCATTTACTTGAAAAGATTACCATTTTAGACTTAAGAGATTTAGATCTAAAAGTCATTCCTCCAGAAATTGGCAGATTGAATCGATTAAAAGACTTAGATTTATCAAATAATGAAATTACGTCTTTACCGAAAGAAATAGAGCAGTTAAAAGAATTAATTCAACTTTCTCTTAATAATAATAAGTTAGTTGAAATTCCAGAAATCATATATGAACTAATTCAATTAAAGGGACTTTATCTTAGTGATAATCTAATTTGTCAACTTGATGCAAAAATCACCAATCTTAAAAACCTAGAATGGTTATATTTAAATAATAATCAAATAAATCATATTCCGCCCAATGCATTACCCTTTCTTGAAAATTTAAAGAAATTTTCTTTAGGTAATAATTTTTCAAATAAATTGAATATAAGTGACTTGCCTAATCTCAATCTCATGAGTAAATTTTTATAGTTAACAATGTCAGTATAAAAGAATAGATAGGATACAAAAAAGCACAGTTAGAAATGCCACCTATAACAAAGCGAAAGAAGACTTTCGCACTCCAAACGCTTCGCGCAGCAAAGTGAAATTAAGGAGTGTTTTCTTCTTCACTTAATCTACCACATCAATATTTCGCGAAGCGTTTGGAGTGCGAAAGTCCTCTTTTGCTGTGTTATAGGCAGCATTTCTAACTGTACGTCAATTTAAAGCAATCGTACTTAAAAATTAATAGTTGTGAGAAGAACCGCAACCACAAGAAGAACTCACATTAGGATTTGAAATTTTAAAACCAGATCCTCTTAAACCTTCCACGTAATCAATCTCACAGCCAATTAAACGAGGAAGCGTTGCTTTTTTAACATGAATTTCTATTCCATGAGAAGTAAAGTTTTCATCATTTTCATCTGCTTTTTCTGAAAAATCTAAAACGTATTCAAAACCATTGCATCCAGCCATTTCTTCTGAAAAGCGTAAACCCCAACCCTGTTTGCCTTCTTCTGAAAGAATTTGTAAGAATTTTTCAGCAGCCCGAGTCGTTAATGTAATAGAATCTAAGTCAACTTTTTCAGCCAGTAATGCATTCAAACGACGAACTAATTCATCAATTTGTTCTTCAGTTTTACCGTGACTTAACATTCCCCCTTCAAGGGTTTCCCATACAGCAGCATGACAACCTACACAATGTAAACCAGCATTGGTAATTTCTTGAGACAATCTTTGAGCTTTAAAAGGAAACATTACAAGAATTTGCTCAATTGTCATTTTGCGATTAATATTCACTGGCTGTTCAGAATCTTTTTTTGAACAACAAGAATTTTTTTGTGAGTTTTCTTCTTCTCTCGGTTGATTCGATGAACAGCAAGAACTTTGTTTTTGCGGTTGTGTAGGTGCAGAACAACAAGATGATTTAGATGGTTGATCTTCATCTTTTTTTTTGTAAGGAGAACAACAAGACATGATATACCTATTTAATTAAAATTTGAATGATATTATTTTTTAGAAAACGATGCGTACTCGCCCTTGTTTAATTCGACATTGGCAAGCAAGACGCTCATGACACGTACCTTCTCCCAAAAAATCCTCTTCTTCTTGTGTAGGTGCAGATAAATTTTCTTTCCCTTCTTTAACTTCAATCACACATGTACCACAAACCCCTTCAGTACAAGCAAAGGGAACACCAGCTTGCTCACATTCCTCTGCAATAGGTGAATCATCAGGTAACTCTATTTCTTCATTTCTATCATCAAAAATTAATGTTGCCATATTAAACTTCCTATACAAAATATAAAATTATCAAATATAATTTATTTAAATTAACAACCAAATATTAATAATTGTTAAAATTTATTAGTAGAATCATAGTTGAATATAATAAAAAAATCAAGATCTTTGTAAAGATTTAAGTTTATCAGATTTAACAGCATTCCACCATAAAAAGCATCCTATGAAAATAAAAGGAATGCTTAATAACTGTCCTGTTTGTAAAAAATACAAATTAAAAGGCGAAGGTTGGGTAGATTTCCAAAATTCCAATACAAATCTTGCACTGAAGATCAAAATAAACAACAAACCCACAATAGCACCAGATCTATCAGATTGTTTCCGATATTTCCAATAACTAAAAAGAATAACAAAAATGATTAAATAAGAAAAACCTTCATACAGCTGAACTGGATGTCTTGGAATGATTGCACCTTCCTGATGTGGATTTCCAAAAATAACTCCCCAAGGTAACAATGTTGGGGTCCCAAGAATTTCTTGATTTACAAAATTCCCCATCCGAATAAAAAATGCGGCCAATGCACTTGGAATAGCAACAAAATCTAATATACGCATAAAACTAAATTCAGGAATGTATTTTTTTACATAAATTGAAAAGAAATAAATAGAAATTGCAACTCCTATCACCCCACCATGACTTGCTAATCCCCCATTCCATGTTTTCAAAATTTCAATCGGGTGAGCCGAATAAAATGACCAATTATAAAAAAAGACTTCACCAAAACGAGCACCAATTAACGTACCAATAACAATGAACCAACACAAACGATCTGTCAAATAATAAGCTGTTTGTTTGGGAGTGCTAATAACATCTCTAAAATCGCTGATTAAAACATCTCTTGAAAGTGAGTTTTGAGACAAATATTGATTTATCCCAATAAGAATATTTTTTTTATCAGATTGAGTAAGGTGAATGGAATGACAGTTTTTAATGGAATCAATTATTTTTTGATCAGTGCATTTGAGTATTCCCTGAACAACAGAAGATGTTGAATAACGGTAAGTATCAACCAAGCGATTCCAATTTGAAATATCTAATAAAGATAATTGACAAGATTCTCTTAAAAACTTGGCTATGATTGGATTGATAAGAAAATACCCTAAAACAAAGCCAGAGACGAATAAAATACCATACCAAACAACGGGTTGTTCTACAAAAGGTAAATAGAATGCTTCTTTTGGAGGATTCCAATAAAGCCATGCAAGAATGGAGGTAAAATTCATAGAAGAACCTCACAATTAAATAAAAAAGCCCTATCATAAATGATAGGGCGCAATCGGAGTAGAGGGATTCGAACCCCCGACCTACTGCTCCCAAAGCAGCCGCGCTAGCCAAGCTGCGCTATACTCCGATAATCCTGTTTAGCATAAACATTTTTGTAAGAATGTTTAGTAGTACAGAATGGAGAATCTAACATATTTATGCTTTTTAGCAAAAGAAAAAATAAAAAAAATGAAAGTTTAGTTTTACAAGTAGTTTTAGAACCTTCTTAAAAAAAATTTGAGGTGTATTTTTTTTGTCTATCTCAGGATTGGATTAAAAATATTGGAATTTTCGCTTCAAAAAATTTTAGTAAAAATTCTTTGCCAAATGTTGAAAATTATTAATAAAAATATGAAGTTACTGTGCCGTATCTGTCCTTCAGGATTAGATATAAAACAAGCTATTGAACTAGCTTGAATCTTGGTTGTGGTTTCTCATCTATCATGACATCTTCTAGAAACATAGCAAGTGGGCGTACCCAAGATCCCTTTTCTCCATATAAAGCTTGGTAGACGACAAGTTCTTCAAGAGTTTCACTATGGCGTGCAATAGCCAAAACTTTATAACGAAAACCTTTGTAATGCTCATACATTCCATTAATAATTATGGTTTTTGCTAAAGAAGACCATGGGGGCAAAATTTCTTTGTTCATACAAACCTCAACAAACGGTATTATGTCTTTTATGGAGAATGACTCCACTTATTGATTTGGGCTTTTTCATCCGAATTTACACTTCAAATCCAAGAACGAATAAATAATTTATTAAAGTATCCATGATAAGCGCTGAAAGCTGCTTACACTTGGACACATCTTTTTGTTAAAAACAACTTTGATTAACAAATGTTTTGTGACCCGACAGACCGTTACTTCTCGAAAACATTTAACGCAGAGGCGGGGAGACAGAGAGATGCAGAGAAAAACGTTCATAATTATATTGTTTATGTTCTTATCTGTGTCTCCCTGTCTCTGCATTAAATTGTTTTCAAGAAGTAACAGTCTATCGACTCAGTAATCACTTAATATTATTGTTTTGAAAAAAAACATTAAGTGTTGTCAACAAAAAAATGTGTCTAACTGTAAGGAAAGCTGACCGCTTACCAACTTAGAAACTTTAGGTTGGTAATTACCTAATTTTTCGACAACTTCTTTCTGAGTAAATCCACTATACTTGCTTAATTAAGTATGGAAATTCAGTTGAAAAGAATCGATTTTCGGTCAAAGTCAATTGTCGCCATTCCTCCATTTGGAATAATGATTTGAGGATCCGTGTGTCCAAAATTCATATTAAATATGACAGGAATATTGGAATCGTAATCAGCTAGAGCATTTTTTACAGCATTTTGTTGATTTATGATAAATGCTTCCCTTCCCTCGGGTGGTTGATTACCACAATATTGAGCTTTTGGATAAGCCATTAGAATGGCTTTAAATCTTTTTAATACATCTAATTCAGCCAATGCTGCGAAAAAGCGATATACAAATCCTTCCGAAGGCATTTCTTCCGAAGTTTCTACGAAAAGAATCGAATCATTAAGTTGATCGAAATTTGGTAAATAACGTTTAACTGATAAATGCAAGTCAAGAACTTCAAGACACCCTCCCCAAAGTTGGCCTTGGATAATTCCACTTTGATTGTTATGCCATTGCCATCCTTCACCTGAGTACATAGGGCGTTTCTTATTTAAATTTTGCTGATCTCCCCAATCTAAATCGGCATCACTCCATTCAGGCGCTGGAAATACTTCACCGATTGGTGGGTTGAAAAGAGCTTTTTTTATCCAATAGATTGTATATTCTTGCATCCCCCCACACATAGCAAATTGGGTCATAACGGCACCACCGTAATAAGACACAATGCCTAAATTCCAGAGAAAAAGGTGTAGATTGGTGCAGTCGCTATACCCCATAAATATTTTTGGATTTGCAGAAATAACTTCTTTATTCAGATAAGGAAGAATTCGAATCTGATCATTTCCACCGATGGTTGCGATGACTGCTTTGATCGATGAATCGCTAAAAGCAGTATTAATATCTTCTGCCCGCGCTTTTGGATTTTTAGATAAGTACTCGGAAGATTGTCTCGCACTCGGAAATTCTATCGGATCTAGTTCAAAGACTTCTTTAATACGATTGAATCCTTGCTCATACACCCACGGAAATACATGAGGTAAACCGCATGAGGGAGAAATAATCGCTACTTTATCGCCTGGTTTTAAACTTGGAGGTTGATTAAATATCATGTGTTTATCTTGTATGTTTAAGTTTTTGCAAGGCTATTAAAACTTGTTGTTCTTGCTTGTCTAAAGGCAAGCTACCATCAATAATAAGGTCTCAAGCTTTTTCTTCAGGAGTTAGAATATATAGAGGCCTCGAATGTGCTAGGTAATAGTTTAAATCCTCTAACATCTTTTGTGGTTCAGGATGACTTCGATAATCTCTTAAAAGACGTCGTGCAAGCGCTATGTCAAGAGGAGTATCCAAACAAATCAAAAAATCAATGTATTTGCCTGTAGCCTTATGACAGTAACCTAATGGGGCATCAAATAAAATGTAATTGGTTGGATAAAGTTCCTTCTTAGTAGCAGGGCAAATGACTTCATGCCCTTCTTTAATTTTTTTTAGATTGTTTGCCAAGTCATCATATATCCAATCATCATAATTTTTACTTAATTCATACCATTTGACATAGTCCTTAGGGCTTTGCGAAATTTCATCATAATCATCCCATGTAAGAAATGTAGCCTGAAGCGTCTCTGCAAGTTTTCTGATAAGGGTTGATTTACCTGCGCCCGATATGCCACTGACTCCTATTACAATTGGTTGAGTTTGGTTCAAATTTTGACTCCCGATTATTTTCGATATGATAGCAAAATAATTAACCTGTTGCACGTTTTTTCAAATATAAAACTTTAAGAAACGATCTTTGTCGAGTGGTGAATGGCGTTGCTTTGGTAATCAAGTTTTTCTGGCGATAAATCCATCAATGCTCATTGCTATATTGCTATATAGATGGAAAGTTTTGAACGGTATTTTTTAGTCTAATGGATTTTCCTAACTCGATAATTTGTCCATCCGTTTCGTAACCATCAGGATCATTGAACGGCATTTGTACATATCCCAGATTACTATAGAATTTATAAGCTTTTTGTGAAGATTGAACTAATAACATTTTGAAGCCTTGATGTACTAACCAGCGTTCGCAAAGCTTTAAAAATTGAGTTCCTAGTCCAAGATTTCGATAACGCTCATCAATTACGATAATTCGTAATGCAGCTCTATGTTCTCGCCAAAGCTGAAGATGAATATAACCGATTATTTCTGCATTTTTATAAAAAACAAAATGAATGTGATCTTTGTGTTCAAATGTCAACGGGTAGAGGTCTTCTTTCGATTTAAAAAAATATTGTTGCCGTAGATTGCGCACGGCAGACCATTCTCGATCAGTAAGAGCTTTTACAATACGCCATCCATCAAAACCATCTTTTGCATCGATACTTGCAACAAAAGCGTCTTTTCCATTGCAATACTGTAAAATGTCCTCGGGAAATTTAGCTGCTAATCCTTCCTTGAGCTTAGCGTAATTCTCAGCATCATCAGGATGAGAACGCATCCAATCACGAAATTTTAAGTATCTGCTGATTTCAGGATCGTTTTCTTGATAAACATGAACATTGTGGGTTCTAACATCCTTGCCTTTTTGAAAATATCGTCTGAAGGCAATTCCATATTCACCTTTAACCTCATATCCTAGAGATTCCATGGCTTTTGTAGCATCATCGACTTCTTGAATGTTTCTTACCACAAGAAGTATGTCGATAATGGGTTTTGCACTTAAGCCTGGTACAGAGGTTGAACCTATATGATGAATAATTATGCAGTTATTACTCAAAGCTTGTTTGAGGAGTTCTGCTTCTGATGCGTACATTTCGGGCCATTGTGGGTTATAAGGAAAAACTTCGATGTTTTTTTTCATGTCATACTCTTATTATCTCTACAAGTTTAGGGGAAATTATAGCAGAACTTGTAATCTCATTCACTCTGTTTCAGCAGAGATTAACATAGAATAAGCGATATCAGAGGGGAAACATGCAAAAAGAGTGGAATCCAGATAAAAATTTTTGACATAATCCCCTGTGAATTTTGTGTATGGCGAGGAAGTGAGAGTGAAAACTATTGATTTCGAACGAGTTAAAAACGTGGAGAAACCTGAGCTTGAACCAGGGACCAGTGGGTTATAATTCGATTGATCTTCTGTAAAAGAGAATACTAAGGAATTGTGAAATGAGCGGGTTTTTTAATGCCAATTATGCTCATTTTGCGCTTTTGTATTGTAGCTTTTTTCCACCAATTGCGTAAAATTTGCGTAATTTTCAATAAAAAGATTGTTTAGAAATGGACTTCCGATAATATCAGTTATTTAACTAAAATTTACATAGAGATAAAAATGGCGTTTTTTTCCTTTTTCATAATCATGATTTCCATGATCCTTATTGATGGATTATGGCTAATGTTAATGCTTAAGCGATTATATGTTCCAAATATCGGTCATCTTCTGAGTAACTCCATGGAAATTTGGCCGGCTGTCATTTTTTATATTCTTTTTGGTATTGCTCTTAATGTATTTGTTGTCTTACCTGCGTTGAAAAACAATACAGGATATCTTGAGATACTGCTGCTAGGATTACTTTTTGGAATGGTCACTTATGGAACTTATGATCTAACCAATCAGGTTACACTTAAAAATTGGCCTTGGGTAGTAACCATAGTAGATATTACGTGGGGAAGTTGC
>JAUXSJ010000334.1 GCA_030679615.1 Parachlamydiaceae bacterium
GTAAGTCGTGCAAAGAAATATGGTGGGCCTGGTTGTTCAAAAAAAGAACTCACTCAAATTCAAGAGCTTTCAAAAGATAAAAACTGTCCTCAATTTGATCGTATTATTCAAAAAAACGATCCAGTTCCTAATGTGGATTGGATTCCAATTGCTCAAAATGTGAATCATTACATTGTCATCAGTGAAAAGGAAAGAACGGGATTTTGGGCTCATGCGGATATTTATTCTACACATGAAGTTTCAGGTTATTATTTAGATGAACCTACCGAAGAAGATCAATACAAATGGGAAAGATATAAAATGACATTCATTAAAAATGTCAGTTCTTTTATATTTTTCCCAATATTAATCACTTTACATCTTATCTTTGCGGTTGCTTTAGTTGGGTTTTTTCGATTTTTCCAGAAAAGCAATCATCAATGATCTCTAAAAGATCTACTTTTATTATTGCTTTTTTAAAAATCAAATAAAACACTCAAAAGTAGACTTCTTTCGAAATTTGCTTTGATTAAAAAAATTTGGTATTTTTGGAGTAGGTTTTTTGAAAAATTTTAAAGTCATATGTGTACATATGACTTTAAAATTTTACAAAAAAAATGCCAAAAAGAGCAATTTTAGTAATCAAATGAAGTTTCGAAAGAAGTCTAGTTAAATACTAGTCTAAAATTCAATATTGTCTTATAATTTTTTGCATTTTATATTTTAAACCTTATCAATAAAGATAGTTTGATTTTCACCAAAATTATAATCTTCTATTTAAGCAAAAAAAAAAAAATTTTATTTAACTTAAACAACTACAATTCAAACTTTACTAAATTTAACTCTTAGTATAAAATAAGCAATATTCATAGATATTATTAATAACAAAATTAAAAATGGTTTTCAATGCTTTATATTCGATTTCACAATCAACCAGTTAATAATACTATGCTTCTTTTTAGATCAGATGAAAAATTTCCTCAGAAAAATTCAACATATGAATCTTTGAATGCAATTTTGACAGGATTAGAATCGGGAATGACAATTAAAAATGTAACAACTTACAAAAATATTAAGGAAATAAGTACCGTTATATTTAACAATTTACAAAATAAATTAGGATACAAAAAATACATTTACTATTTTATCGGTCTATTTTTTATAACAAATTATCAAAAAACAACAGATGTTTATAAAAAAATTATTAATCATATTGAAGCTAGTGAAAATATTATTAAAAATTGGGCGAAAGATATAGATCTTTCTTATGAAAAAGAACATGAATTCAATAAAAATATCGATGGTTTTTTAAATAGTTCTCTAGATAAATTAATAATCACAGAATCTTCAGAGTTAACTTCTTTACCCGATATTTTTTACTTATCGATATTTAAAAATAAATTAAAAAAATTAAAAATTCGAAATCAAAAAATTAAAACACTGCCTCCAAGTCTTTTTTCTCTTTCAAATTTAAAATTTTTAAACCTTTCAATTAATAAACTTGGTTCCTTACCTCCTGAAATTGGTAATCTTAATTCTTTAGAAACCTTATACATTTCAAGCAATCAACTTAAATCTTTACCAATTGAAATTGGAAAACTTAAGTCTTTAAATAAGTTATTTTTAAACAAAAATAAACTAAGTATACTACCCCCTCAAATTGGCGAGCTTGATTCTTTAAAAAGATTAGAGCTTAGAAACAATAATCTCTCATCTTTACCTCCTGAAATTGGTAAGCTTCATTCTTTAAATTCTTTAATACTTAATATGAATCAGCTTGAATCATTACCTCCTGAAATTCAAAATCTTAATTCTTTAGAAACATTAGATCTTAGTAATAATTCGTTTAAATCAATACCTCATGAAATTAAAAACCTTAATTCTTTAAAATATTTAGATCTAAGTGAAAACGATCTTGAATCCGTACCTCCTGAGATTTACACTCATAATTCTTTGGAAAAGTTAATACTTAGAGGCAACAAAAATCTTACATTTTTGCCTAATGAAATATTTTCATTACCCTTAGCTTGTAAAGTTTATTTACATGGATGTGGATTTTCAGAGGATTATATTAGCAACTTAAGATCTCTGGACAATCCCAATAAAATAATTTTTATCACCGAATTATTTTAAATAGTTTAGTTTTACTGAGAAAACCAAAAATTATTTTTCCAGAATTAATGGCAGTTGTTTTAGATGATAAAAAAATGAAAAATCATTTCATTGAAACAGAATAATTAAAATAAGTCTGAAAGGTTTGATTTTCAATTTAAGCCTTCCAGACTTATTAACTCAACCTACACAAAAGCCTAAAAAGCCTGAGAAAGTAGCCAGGACATCTAGGTATAAGTATTAACTTAAGAAAATTGTTGATTTTCATTACGTAGACAAACCATCATCTCTTAAATAACATCTGCGTTTTTACTAAAATTTTACATCACAATGGTTCTACCAAAGATTCATATTGATAAACATTTAAAGGTGAAATTTGTTTCAAAAAGTTTTCAGCTTGATCAGAATGTGTCAATATCGCTTTGACTTCATTTAAAGCAGCTAAAATCTCTATAAATGCGTCTTTCACATGAATGTTTTTCAAATAAATTAACAGCATATCCACAGAAAGAGATAATCGTTTGATTTCTTGATACAAAGAATGATTGAGTTCTTTTTGTTCATGAATCACTAAAACATTAAAAGATTTTCTTTTTAATACTTCATCTAAAACAAAATAATGTTCGTCATCAAATAATTTTTCTTTAAAATTGCTTTCAAATAAACGATAAGCCACATCAGATAAGGAAACTCTTGCACACCCCAATGTCTCAATAGCTATTCCTGCAGCCAAATTACATAAATGGGAATTTTCTTCATAAGATAGTTTATTAGCTAGTCCATAAGAAAACATTGCTAACACTGTATCTCCAGCTCCCGTAACGTCTTTGACTGTTTTCTTCATATTGACAGAAAAATCATGACGTCCATTTTGATCAAATAACGTGATTCCATATTCCGATCGAGTAATCATTAACATCTGAGCTTGGGTTTGCTCTAATACCCTAGCCGCGACTTGTTCTAACGGAGATGTATGAGGTAAATTAGCAGCTGCGTAGGCTTCAGAAAGATTTGGCTTTATAATACTTGTTCCATAATAACGTGAGAATTCATTACCTTTGGGGTCTGTTATGACAGGAATATTTAGTTGTTTTGCTAACTTAAATATTGCGGATAATAACGTAGGAGTCAACAAACCTTTTCCGTAATCAGAAATTGCAATCACCTTCACCCCTTGGAAACAAATAGGCAATTGATCGATGATCCACTGTTCTAAGTTTTCATCTAAAGGAAGAATTTTTTCATGATCAATACGTACGATTTGTTGTTGATGAGCGATAATGCGATTTTTCACAGGAGTTTGAAATCCATTCTGAACAACAATCATTCCAGAATCCACATCTTCTAATTGCATCGCCTTGCAAAAAAACTCACCTGGTTCATCTTTACCCACTCTGCCAATAATCGAGACATTAGCACCGAGAGAGAGTAAATTTAATACGACATTTCCTGCACCACCTGGGAGTCGATATTCAGATTCAACATTAACAATAGCGACAGGAGCTTCAGGAGATATTCTACTTGCTTTACCAACCGTATAAGCATCAACTAGAACATCGCCAATGACCAATATTTTTTCAGGGTTTAGTCGACTTAAAACGCTCGCCAATTTTACCATTTTTCATCCAATAATATGTAGTTCCTAACGTAATCTAAAATTGATTCATCTAAGCTCGTTTGCTTGATTCCTTTGCCTAAAGCTTTTTTAGTCTTAGTCATATCGGCACAACTAAAATTTTGATACTGCTTAATCAATTCAGGAGGCATATCAATATATTCAATATTTGGTTTTTTATCTAAAGCATTAAAAACTGCATATGCTAATTGATTCCATGTAGAAGGAATTCCACTGCCTACATTAAAAATTCCACAAACATCATTTTTTAAAAATTGATAAATGATAGAAACCACATCTTTAACATATATAAAGTCTCTTTTTTGCTCTCCATCGGCAAATTGTTCTCTATCCGATGATTTAAATAGTCTGACTGGATGACCGTTTAAAATCTGATCAACCATTTTTGGAGGAACGGATATCATTCGTCCTTTATGATTTTCGTTAGGCCCGAAAACATTAAAGAACTTTAAACCTGTTAAGCGATCTAAGACTCCATGAGAGTATGCCCATTGATCGAACAACTGTTTTGAAAAACCATACATATTTAACGGTTTTAACAAAAAAAGACCTTCATGATCATCTGAAAAACCATTTAATCCATTTCCATACGTTGCCGCTGATGAAGCATAAATGAATCTTTTATCATATTCTAATGCATATTCAGCAAGCCGTACGCTATACTTATAATTGTTTTCATAAAGATATTTTTCATCCTTCTCCATTGTGTCGGAGCATGCTCCTAAATGAATAAAGGCTTCAACTTCTGAATCTTTTCCTTCCAACCATTGAAAAAGTTCCTGCTTCGGTATAATATCAAAAAACTTCTTACCTACTAAGTTTTTCCATTTTTCATTCTGACGAAATTCGTCCACAATCAGAATGTTATTAATACCTAAATCGTTCAAATACCTTACAAAACAAGAACCGATAAAACCTGCGCCACCTGTTATAACAATGAGTTGATCATCATATAATTGCATTCCATACCTCTTATTTTAAGGGGTGAAGGATGCCAGAAAAGCCAAAATTTTACCAGTTCCTTAGTCAATAAAGTGAATTATAATGTCGTTATTGTAAGCGGACTTGTCCAAACATTCGTCGCTAAGTTACTATCTGAAGATTTAAGTTCAGATACATAAGTAGTTAAATTGATTGCTTGCCAAGTAACGGTTACATCTTTTGTTGTGTCATCAATTGTATATTGTAATGATCTTGTATAAATAGATTCAGTAATTGGAGTAATCGGAACGCCTGAAGACCAAACTCCACTGGAATAGGTAGCAGCATATAATGTATTACAACCATTAACAAAGTCTGCAGTTATCCAAAAAGCCACTGCTTCTCCAGATGGTATAACTCCAATTGCATTTTCAAAAGAAAAATCAGCTGGGTTAGATAACGCCTGATTAGACCAAGATACGCCCGCATATTGTCCAACTGAAACGACTTGTGTCGAAC
>JAUXSJ010000355.1 GCA_030679615.1 Parachlamydiaceae bacterium
AGGCTTTTTTATTCGATCGCGATAACTCCATCTACTTTTTGGAGTGCGAAGGCCCTGCCTTCGCTTTTTTATGGTTCGGATCCACATATGAATTTTTATAGATTGAATTGATTGAGTCGAAAATGACACCGCATCATTTCAGTATTCTTTCTTGAAAAAAAGCCAAGGCAGGGCCTTCGCACTCCAAAATGGTATGATGAAGTCATGTTGGCGATTGAATAAAAAAACTTTGTTAATTTAAGGTTGGACTAAGAATGACTGGTTTTAAGGCGACCTTGCCATCCTAATTTTTCTCTAAGCGTCGAGAAATAGTTTTTTTGATTTTCCAGACAAACAAGCTGAAAACGATTTTTAGAAGCAAAAACTGTTAACTTACAATGTGTGGGTAAAGTAAAATCTGAAATCCCGTCATAATAAACTTCCACAGGCAATAAGGGATTTAGATATTCAAGGGTGATTTCTTTTTTTGGAAGGAGGACAATAGGTCGATTCGTAATCGTATGGGGACAAATAGGCGTTAAAACAAATGCATCTAATTCTGGCGTTAAGATAGGACCACCCGCTGATAAAGAATAAGCTGTTGATCCGCTTGCTGTAGAAACAATCATTCCATCAGCAGAAAATGTGTTGATATAAACACCATCGACATAAATTGCTAAATCGATCAAACAAGGATTTCTTGCTCGATGTATAGCGATTTCATTCACTGCATGACAATTATCCCCTTTTGAGGTCTTACCTTCCATCATCATTCGATTTTGAATCGTAAATCGTCCTTCTAACAATAATTGTAAAGATGGGTAAATATCATCCATAGGAATATCTGCCAAAAACCCTAGACTGCCTAAATTTATTCCTAATAATGGTGCAAGAATTTGAGGATGTCGATGGACTAATCTTAGGATGGTTCCATCCCCACCTAAAGAAATGCGAAAATCAACCTGTTTAGGATCGATCGTTGAAAGGGGGATCGCATCTAAATTTAAAGCAAACGCGTCTTCAGAGGCTACTTTTATTTGATGATCTTTTAAAAAAGTTGAAATCTCAGCTGCAATTTTTAATGAATCGAGTTTCAATTCATTAGGAAATAATGCAATCATTGTCATAAAGGAACCATCGATCGGATGCCAAAATGAGTCAATATATTCTTTGAAATTTTTTCTGGGGTTAATCCAATTTCATTTAATAATTCCTGATGACTTCCATGATCTAAAAACGTTTCAGGAACACCTAAGTTTAGTACCTGTATATTTGAAAAACCTTGCCTCATTAAAAAATGATTAATAATGGATCCCATTCCTGAAATGACACTATGTTCTTCAATGGTAACAATTTTCTGATGTGTAAGTAATAAATGACAAATTAAATCGGTGTCTAAAGGTTTAACAAATACCGGATCTAACACAGTCGATTCAATTCCTTGTTCTTTCAATAATTCGTGAGTTTTAAGAGCAATTTGATTCATATGCCCTAAAGCAATAATTAAAATGCCTTCCCCTTCTACAAGAATTTCCCCTTTTCCTAATTCACGAGGTTGAAGTTCTTTGAATGCATCTTCTGTTGGAAGATTTGGATAACGGATAGCTGTTGGTCTTTTCCAAGAAAAAGCCGACTCCATTAGCTCCTTTAAAACCTGCCCATTTCTAGGCTGAGAAATCACCATGTTAGGCATCGCATTTAAAAATGAAATGTCATAAATTCCGTGGTGAGTTGAACCATCAGGACCTGAAATCCCTGCACGGTCGATTGCAAAAACCACAGGGAGTTCTTGCAAACAAATATCATGAAAAACGTTATCAAAGGCTCTTTGTAAGAAAGACGCATAAATGGAAGATACTACCTTCATTTTTCCGCCATAAGCAATGCCTCCACAAAAAGTCACTGCATGAGATTCAGCGATTCCTACATCTATGCATCTGTCAGGAAATTTCTGCATAAATTCGTCCAAGCAAGATCCGGCTGACATTGCGGGGGTAACAGCAACAACACTTGGATCGTTTTCTGCCATTTTGAGAAGATGTGCTCCAAAAATTTTAGGAAAAGTCGGCTTAATCGAAGGATTTGGTAAAAATTTTCCTGTATCTCGGCTAAATGGTCGGGCACCGTGATAGGAAATAGGGTTTTTAATCGCTTCTTCCATGCCTTCCCCTTTTCTGGTTAAAACATGAATAATCACAGGCCAATTACAATCTTTGACACCCTCTAGAATTTGAATCAGTTTTTCGACATCATGACCGTCTACAGGACCAATATATGATAATCCATACTGTTCAAAAAAGGGAGCTGTGCTGACTAAATTTTTTAAAGACTCAGTCATTTTGTGACCTTTTTCAGCTAAAAGAGGACCACAACTTGGAATTTTTGATATCAAAGACTCTAATTCTTGATAAATCTTATTTGTCGTTGGATTACTTAAAAATCGACTTAAAATTTGAGTAATAGCGCCAACATTTTTTGAAATAGACATCGCATTATCATTTAAAATCACAATAAATTTTTTCAAATCTTTTTGAATATTATTTAAGGCTTCTAAAGATAATCCGCAGGTTAGAGTGGCATCTCCGATAATTGGAATGACATATTCTGAACGTTTAGTCAAATCCCTGTTTTTTGCAACACCAAGAGCTAATGATAGAGCCGTCCCTGCATGGCCTGCATGAAAATGATCATAATTTGATTCTTTCGGATGCGAAAATCCACACAATCCTTTAAACTTACGTATTTGGTGGAATCGATCTTGACGTCCAGTTAAAAGTTTATGGACATACGTTTGATGGCTAACATCCCAAATGAATTTATCTTGAGGTGAATCGAATACATAGTGAAGAGCTAATGTTAGTTCTACAACTCCTAAATTCGAAGCTAAATGTCCGCCATTAATTGATAAAACTTCAATAATTCGATGACGAATTTCTTGAGCCAATTGTTCTAAGGAGGAGATGGGTAAATTTTTTAAATCGTCTGGAAAATGGATGGACTCTAATAAAGGTGTCTTCATTCATGTTCCTATTGAGAAGAACTTTTATATTCTTGCGTGATGGGTTTTTCATCACTGCCGAGAGCTAATTCTCCGTTTCTATTTTTTATTAACACTTCAATTTTCTTTTCAGCATTAACCAATTGTTGATTACAAAAAGCGATTAATCCATCAGCTTCTTCATAAAGTTTTAATGACTCGTCTAAACTAATTGTTCCCGTATTTAATCGATTTAGAATTTCTTCAAGTCGCACAAATGCTGATTCAAAAGTTGTAGTAGAATCGGAAGATGAATTAGATTTCACGGGAACGTACTTCGTTAATTGTCACAAGAGCTTCCCCGTCGACTAGTAAAAGTCTGGCTTGCTCTCCCTTTTTTATATTTTGTACTGAATTTATAACGGAAGCGCTTTTTTCCGCAAATAGAATACTGTATCCTTTTTGCAAAACATTTTTTGGATCGATCGCTTTCATTAAAATACTCAGGTGATCCAACTGTTGTTTCGATTTTTCTAAAAGATTTTTTATTCTTTGATTAATCATTTTTTCGTAGGTTAATAACCTATGTTTAAAATTTAAAATTTGATTAATTGGATTTAATGCCGAGGCTTGCCGGGCTCTTCCTTCTAACTGTTGTTTTTTACTTTGGATGAATTGTAATAATCGCTGATCAAAATCAACTCTAAAATCGTCCAATTTTTGCATTCTCCATTCGATCAATCCATAAGGATGTAAGATCAATGGATGTTTAAGAATTCCTTGTAACCGAAATTGATTTTTTTGAATCGAATGAAATATGTTTTGTTGAATGCGTTTTTTAATTGTTGATAAATGATCAAGTTGTTGTTGTTTTTCAGCAATAACAATTTCAGCTGCTGCCGAGGGTGTCGGAGCCCTCACGTCTGCAACATAGTCTGCGATGCAATGATCCGTTTCATGACCAACAGCACAGATGATTGGAATTTGACTTCTAAAAATAGCTGTAGCTACCACTTCTTCATTAAAAGCCCAAAGATCCTCTAAACTTCCCCCACCTCGACCCACAATAAGAACATCTGCAAGTTGATACTGATTAAATTGATCTATGGCTTTCGCAATTTCCTCTGCGGCTCCTTCACCTTGAACTTTCACAGGATTTAAAATGAGATGAAATCCTGAAAATCGACGGGATAAAATATTTAAAATATCTTGTATTACAGCTCCTGTCGGACTAGTCACAACTCCAATTTTTTTGGGGAATTTTGGCAGGGGCTTTTTATGTATCGATTTAAACCAACCCATCTGATGCAATTTGATTTTACGCATCTCTAATATCTGTAATAGCTGACCCAAACCCATGTAAGAGAGCTCTCTAACAATAAGTTGATAATTCCCTTTTGGAGGATAAACGGTTAATTCGCCTTTAATCATTACCTGATCCCCATTCTTAGGCATGATTTTCAAATTAACCGAATGACCTTTAAACATGACTGCACTAATTTGTGCATTGGAATCTTTTAAAGAAAAATACAAATGACCAGATGTTTGCAATTTATAATTGCTAATTTCGCCTTGAAGAATAATTGAAGGAAAGGTCGACTCTAAACTTAGTTTAATCGCATTGGTTAACTGTGTCACAGTCATTATTTCAGCATTCATTTTACACTTTCTTTTTTTAGTCGTCTTTCAAACATGCTAATTGTTCATATTCGAGATTATTTCTCAAGTAGATTGCGACCAGTCATCCTCGTTATAATCTGATTAGAAAGAACTTGAATCTAAATTTTATGTTTTTGAAAGAGATCTATTTACAAACTTTAATTTATTTTAACAATCGTTAATTTATTGATGCCATATTTCAGAAATAAAATAATTTTTCTTATTTAATTCTTTAAAAAATCTAAATTAAAGAAAAATAATAAAATTATAAAATATTGCTTAAATTAAATGGAGTTAATAATGAATAAAATTAAAGCAAATTTAAATGTTTTAAATAAAGAGTTTGAAAATTTAAAAGTTGAAACTGAGAAAGAAAAAATTCTCTCCTCCAAGATTCATAAACATCTTTTAAAGATTCAAAATAAAATTAATCAAACACATCAGCAACTTGATAAACTCGGCAATCGATCGAAACTTAAAAATGTCGCTGTAGTTCATGAGTTAAAAACTGAATTAGCAAATTTAAAATTAAATGTTCATTTTTTTCAATTGAAACTTCCGACTCATTTTAAAGCTAAAGAAACAAGAAATTTTTTAAAGAAGCAAATCGATTCTTTTTTTGGATTAATATTTAATACACTAAACTACCCGGTAAGAAAAGCCATTTTTTCAAAAGCAACATTAAAAAAAATACGTCCTACTCTTTCGCAAAAATTAAACCAACTTCAAAATCAACAAAGCAAAATTGAAAAAAAAATTTTATTACTAAACAAAAAATTATCTCTTTGCAAAAATCCTAAAAGAAAAAAATCCTTCGAAAAGAAAATAGAATTTTTAAATCTAAAAATTAAAGACCTTTATTTTAAAATCAAACCATTACAGAAAAAAATTCATCGTCATGAAGCCTGTGATGCTAAAAGTGACATGTTAAGACAATCTGCAAGGACTCTTGGGGGAGAAAGGGTAACCTTAACAACTTCTGATCACGTCAACTTGGATGGATTATTTTTAGATGCCTTAGAATTTAGAAAAAATTTATCTAAAATAGGGTGTAATCATACAACATTGACTCAAGACAATCTTAAAATTAATGCATTGGTTTTAAGCAAAGAAAATTACCTTAATAATGGTGCAGAGTTAATGGATGCATTAAAATTATTTCATGCATTCGCTGAACCTAAAGAGCATGATTTAAGAAACATTCGCGCAGGATGGCAAATTGTTTATCATGAAAACCAAGTCTATATTATTTCTGATCATCAACTCCCTAAAAATCGATCCAAAGAACATCCTTTGTTTAAATTTAATTCTGAATTAGAACAGTGGGAAATTAAACAAGATGCTTCTCAATTGAATATTGGTTTTCCAGAATCCATTGACATTGAAAGCCCTGCAAAAAGTACAGTCATCATCTCTTCAGGAAGTACTGGTATCTATGAAATGAATAAAACTGAGGCGATGTTCTACCTGATACAAAATATGAATGTGATGTTGTTTAATTTTAGAGGGCATAACTTAAGTCAAGGAACACCAACAAAAACGGGTTTAAAACTTGACATGGAATGTGCTTATCAATTTGTAAAACAACGATCAAAACACCATGATAAACAAATTTTATTCAAGGCTTTATGTTTAAGTAGTTATATTGCAAGTTATATTGCAGCAAAGCATCCAGAAACGAATATTATTATTGATCAAACCTACTCCAGTTTTAAAACTTTATTTAAAGAAACAGCTCAAAAAAAACTTAAAAAATGGTTTTCTAGCGACTCAAAAATTACTAAAAAAATGATTAAAATTTTAAGTTCACTTGCGTCTCTATTTGCTCCTAACATTAATACATCTAAATATTTTTCTAAAATTCGAGGAAAAAAAGCCATTTTTTACTCAGCTCAAGATGAATTTGTAGGAATTAAACATGTAGAAGAGAATATGAAAGCTGTTTTTAAAGCTAAACAAGGACATCAGTTATTTGTAGCTGCTATTCCAGGAAAGCATGCAACATCTATCGTGAGTGCCAAGGGTAGATCAAAAGATTTTTTTCCTGTAGAAAATCAAAAATTGATAAAAAAATGTAGTGATCTTTTAAAAATTTCTATGGCATTAAAAAATGAAATCAATAAAGAAATTGATTTAAACAAGAAAGAAGAAAAGCAAAAAGAATTAGAAAAAATGATGATTCAAATAGAACTTGCATTGGATGAAAGACATCATTTTGATATGGCTAATTCGTTATTTTATAGCCAACTTCAATTAGGCTTTTTCTTGAAAAAAGCTGAGCTTTCAGATTCGATTATTAAAAATTAACTTTTTTTGCTCAACAGTCTGTTGTAATTTTTTACCACAGAGGTCACAAACTCGATTTTAGGTTTTTTATTTAATCGCCATGACTTGTCATACCTTTTGGAGCGCGAAGGCCCTGCCCATCCTATTACCCATAAGTTATTCTCGTCTTCATCATTCTAATTATCATGCTCATCCTGCCGCTTGCGATCATGCTTATCCTGTTTTTTTTGTAATATAAATTAATTGAAAAATATGCAAAATGATTCATCCATAAATATAAAAACAAGATAAGCATGATCGCAAGCGGCAGGATGAGCATGATAAATGGATGATGAAGACGAGTATTTTACTTATAGGTAATATAGGATGGGCTCTGCCTTCGCTTTTTTATGGTTCGGATATCCAACATATGCACTTTCATAGATTGAATTGATTGAGTCGAAAATGACACCACATCATCTCTCTTGAAAAAAAGCGAAGGCAGGGCCTTCGCACTCCAAAAGGTATGATGAAGAGCATGGCCGATTAAATAAAAAAACCTAAAATAGGAGACAGAGTCCATGCTCTCTGTAGTAAAAAAAATTTACAATAGACTGTTGGGTGACAATTATTTAACAGAAGAAACTTTTGCTAAGGCTTCAATTAAGGCTTCTGTTGACCGAGAAATTTCTTGAACGGTTTCACTTAAATGAAAAATAGTTCCGCTTGAAGACTGAGCTGTTTTTTCTAATTCACTCAATGCAAAATGGATTTGTTCAGCACCCACAGATTGAGCTTGCATGCCTTGACTCACTCGTATAAAACGATCATTTAATTGATGGACGCCCTCTATAATTTCTATTAATTGTTGTTTGACCAAGCTAATTTCTTGAACACCCGTTTTAATTTGTTTAGATAGTTCATTAACTCCTTCAACACTTTCACTAACTGCATGTGTAATATCACTGATCATTTTATCTATATCTAAAATAGAAACCCCTGTTTGATCTGCCAGTTTCCTAATCTCATTCGCTATTACCGTAAATCCTCTTCCAAACTCTCCTGCTCTCTCGGCTTCAATTGCCGTATTTAAGGAAAGTAAATTTGTTTGATCAGCTAATTTAGTGATTGTCGTAATAACCTTATTAATATGACTCGCTTTTTCTTTTAACACATCCAATGTAAATACAATTTCTTTGGAACCTTCTGCAATTTTTTGCATAATGATTTCCATATCTGTTAAGCTCTTTTGCCCAAAGGATGCAAGCCCTGAAGTATGATTGACACCGTCAGACACCTCTTGCACTGTCAATAACAATCTTTTTGCTGTTCCTAAAATTTCATCTGAACTTGCAGAAATTCCTGATGTTGCTTCTTCTTGATGCTGAGCTAAAATTGTTTGCTCATTGGATACTGAAGTGAGTTCACTCACC
>JAUXSJ010000356.1 GCA_030679615.1 Parachlamydiaceae bacterium
AGGCTTTTTACGGTCTAAAACATCCCTTATCCAAACTATGGGACGTGCGGCACGTAATGTGTTTGGCCGCGCTATTCTTTATGCGGATAAAATTACAAAATCTATAGAAGCCGCCCAAAACGAAGCGTTAAGACGTCGAGAAAAGCAACTTGAATATAATCTTGCCAATAATATAACACCTGAATCGATTCAAAAAAACATTCGAGACATTATGAATTCGCCTTATGAAAAAGGCGATCATTTAAATGTTGATATAAGCGGTCTAAGTGGCTTTAAAAACAAAACGGAAATTCATAAACATATTGCCAAACTAGAAAAACAAATGAAAAAAGCCGCAAATGATTTAGATTTTGAAGAAGCAACTAAATTACGCGATGAAATAAGACGTCTTGAAAAAGAAGCCATGATTTTTGGTGAAGTTGTTTAAACCCTACACAACTTATAATATTCCTACAAAAACAAAACATAAATTATGCCAAATTATTAATAAATAAATTTTAAAAATTTAAATTTTTCAAAAAAAACAACCCATTCAATTTAAATTAATATCAATGTAAATCAAAAATAAAAAATATTTTAATTAAAGAATAAATTTTATGTTTACAATTTTAATAAAAATAATTATAATTTAATACAATTTTAAAGAAAATGTTATATTTGCTGTTGTTTCTTCGTTTTATAAATAAAATTATAATTTATTTAACGATTTTTTTTGTAATTTTTTTTATTTTGATAGAATTACACAGCATTAATTAAAATAATAAAAATATTTTTCAAAATTAAATTGAATTTAAATAAACTATTTATTTTTTAAAACGGAGATTATTATGAAAAAAATATTATTTATTTTATTTTGTTTATTCTATTTCAACGAAGCATTCTCTTTGAAATACCAAATAGAAGAGATTATTGGCGCTGACACAATGCACGAAATGAACATCAAGGGAGACAACACAAAAATTATGGTAATTGATCAAGGATTTGATTTAAGCCATGAATTCTATCGTGAACAAATAACCACCCACGACTTTGCTCCATTTTCATCAGTAGGTGAAGGAGATTTTATAGGGCTTTGCAATGAAATTGACAATATATATAAAGATACTATGAGAAAAATTAATTCCTTAAAAAAAGAAAAAGAAATAGAAAAAATAAACAAACTTGTTTGCTATATAAATCGCAAAATAAATTGGTTTTATAAAAAATCTAATATATTTCTTGATGTAGGGTCTTATACTGAAAATAAAAAAAAATGTGACAAAAACAATTTAAAAATACTAGAAATGTTAAACGATAAAATTCTTTTGTCAAAAACAAAAAAAATAGATAAAGAAATCGAAAAAATTCTATAAATTATTATTTTATTACTTAGAAAAGATTTAATTTTATATTCATTCCCCGTTAGAAACAAATATTCTAATCAAAAAGAAGATTTTAGGGAACATGGAACACATATTTTAGGCATTATTTCACGCATCGCACCCAAAGCAACAATTATACCCGTTGATATTGAGGTTGCAATGTCCAGCTTTAAATCATTACATGATTATGCAAAACAAAATAATATTACTGTAGTAAGCATGTCCATTAGACTAGAAGAAACACCCGATTTATGTTCAAATTTAATTCAAGGATTTACAGTAAATCATATTCCATTTTTTAAAGCGACAAACAACGAAGCAATCGATTATTCAAAAACAGAGGAATGTAAAACAATAATAGAAAGAGCACGAACACATAATGATTTAAATACACACCTTTTTTTCCTTGGATTTACAGAATATTCTAATAATTTATTTAGCTTTCTTTTAAAGGAAAACATGTCCAAAATATCAGCATATACTTCCGAAAAAATAAATTATATTCTCGCACCTGGAACAAAAATAACATCAACACTCCCTGCAAATAAATTTGGGAAAATGACAGGAAGCTCAATGGCAACACCCATAGCTGCCGCATCTTATGCATTACTTAATAATTATTACAAAAATCAATTAAACGAAGATCATTACATCGAATCCAAAATAATTTTAGAAGCACTTTTCAACTCATGTCGCAACATTCAATCGTCAGAACATCGCGTAGTTGATTTAAATAAATCAATAGAATATGCCAACAGAGACTTAGACAATATAGCAAATTCTTAATTTCCTATGTCTTAGAATTTCAACAACCCAGATAACCACTGGACAGGCGGTGAAGGTCAAGTCGAACATTTAAAACGTCGCGGTTCATACTCAAGGCGCATTAATGATTATGATCGTCTTGAATACCGCGTTAACAGTGATGGCGATATCATTATTCTTGCTGTAGAGGGACATTACGATGATTAAAATTAATTATTGGGATTAACTTTACTTACCTGAAAACACATAATTTCTTCTACAGTACTTGAATAGAATTTTTATCTATTAAAGCTTGATGAAAAACACCAGAGCTTTAGCGTAAGCCTTAATTGTAGCCTGATTTTCTGGATTATTAACATCTGGATAATTTTTTATAAATTTGGTAACTCCCCAGCCCCTACTCCCCGTGGCAATATCATTACCCATAAGTATGTACGCAACTTCGGAAATTATAAAACAGCCTAATTAATGCACAACCAATTGAATTAAAAGAAAAAACAAAGGGTCCCGTCGTTGCGAACCCCCGCAGGGGGTGTGGCAATCCAGTCCTAAAATCAACATTTATAACTTTTGTAGGGCTATTTTCTGGATTGCTTCTTCGCCTTCGTCTCATCGCAACGACCGAAAACTAAGGTTTCTTTTAAACGTATAATATAGGTAATGCTTTTAAAAAGAAAACATTATCTCAGAAATCATATTAAATATCAATAGCTTGAAACACTTATGGGTAATGATATGGCCTCGGGACGTAGGAGGAGAGGAGTTCAAAATTTACCCTCTCCTACTAGGGAGTTACTAAATTTGTTAATAAGTAGAATTAAAAATATTGTTGACTTATTATACAAGTATTGTTAAAATTATTAGAAAACTAAACTTCTTT
>JAUXSJ010000135.1 GCA_030679615.1 Parachlamydiaceae bacterium
ATTTTCGGTAACGAGCGTAAAAAAATAAACCCTGCCAAAAGAAAATACACCTTGTATCAGTAAAATAATTAGAAGTGTAATGCCAAGGCCCAATAATTTGTCTTGATTTGCGGCTAAATTTGCGGGATTACTATCAAAAAAACCAAATAAGGCGCCTGCTTTTACGGGAAATAGCAGGCCTACAGAGGCTGTTCCAACCAAAAAGACCATGCCCATCAAAAATTTCCACTTTTGCCTTTTTAAGTAGCCAAATAAACGCAACGACTTTTTAAGATTAGCCAGGCTAAGTTTAGCCTTAGGTAATTCATCGCTTTCGTCATTGGTGGGGCCACCCCCTCTCCTGTGTTTTGCCATAAAAACCGTAAAATTAAGGTATAAAAGCGCTTATCATGTCATTAAATTGTAATAAAGACCTTTAAATAGGGTTAAATTTTCCCGGACTCCGCAAACTCCTCTTTTTGATTGATTTTCAATAAATTACCGGGATTTTCTATTTAAAATCAAAAAATAATTTATTTTAAACTCCAAAAAAACGTCAGATGACTGACTTAACTAAAAGAGGTGTTGATTTTACGGGGTTCCAGACCTCTCCTTTCTAGCCTCAGTAATTTGGTTTTGAGTTTTGATAGCTGTAATAATAGGATTTGGCTCAACTATTTTGGGTACAGTAAGGTCATCAAATTCAATTTCTTTTGGAGGTATTATTTCAGGTTTTGGAACCTCTACATTTTCATCTACTGGCTTATTTGCTTGTTCAGTAAATTCTTTATCCTGTTTAGCAATTTTTTCGTGGTCAGTAACAGGCTCAAGCTCTCTATTTATTTGCTTATTGTTTTGTGCGGAGAGTGCAGCATCAACAAATTCTTCATAGGTTGGATAGAAGATTTTATTTACAATCGGTTTTATATACTTTTCCATAGAAGTATATATAAATAGCATAAAAGTCTATCTCAAATCTGGTTAAGATTATGTTTGCTTTCTCATTTTTTCATTTTTGAAAAATTGAAACAATTATTTTCAAAAAAGTGTAACAAAACGAAGTATTTTGGAGTTTAAAGTTGAAATGGATAAAATTTAACAGTGTGTGCGATATAATTCGGTGTTTTGGAGTATAGTATTATTGAGTTGGGAGCGAAATGTATTTCGGTAATAGTACTTGTCAGAGTACCATTATGGGTATCAAAATGAGACTATAACGGAAATGAATGTTTAATACTAGTAAAACGGCTCCTACATTTGAATAATATTTAATGGCAAATAAGACAATTCAGTGTTTTGAAGTATAGTATTATAAATGAAATGGTATAATTCAGTGTTTTGCACTATAGTATTAAAGAGTGAAAGTTTATATGGTAAATGGTAGCGGATAAGAAAAAGACAACATGTCCTTTTTTAAGAACGGTCAGCAATCTATTTTTGAAAAATAAACTAACGTAATACGTTAACTTTTTTTTAAGGGCTATTTGTGATACTTAGTTTTGATAAGTTTAGTCTCATAATGAGAAAGTATTTACTTACTGTAGTTTTTTATGGAGGTGGTACTAAGTAAATTTGAGGCTTACTAGTGAAAAGTTTATATGGTGGGCAGTAGAGGTAAAGAAATTTACTTGATGTAAATGTTTTTGAGAAAGGTTGTAAGTAATTTTGAATTAATAATGCATGCAAAAAATAGTTTTAAGTAAAATAAGTAAGAATTTTAGCATAGGATTTTTGAAATGAGTTTAAAAAAAATATAATTGAGACATGAAAGTTAGTGGATATGTTTTTTCTGGTTTTATGACCCATTTGCTGGTACAGGTGGGTTATAATAAGGCTTTAAAAATAAATCATGGGAATCCCTTGACTTATTTTAATAAACTATTTACAATATTTAGGTTTGATGTTATATTAATGAAAACACAAATTAGAATGGAATTTAGAAGCGATTAAAAATAATTTTAACCAGACCGTAAGAATTTTACTTTTTCTGGTATATATGATTGGTGGGTGCACCAATTGAATAAAAATAACCAATAACAATAAAAGGAAAGCTTTTACAGATACTGAAAAACAGTGTCCTAGGATGTGCTTTGCCATAACGAAAGATAAAAAAAAGAAAACATGATAGAATACAGAGAAGTAAATGACGAAAAAATTATCCATAGGTGGATAAATGTCTATAAGGACAACCAGTTAATCGGAGAGATTAACGAACATAAATCTGGGTGGATTTTCTTATCGGATGACCACCATGTCATGGTCGATGAACTTGGGCAATTAAAAGAGTTGATTGAAAATGAGTTTTAAATTGGAATATATAGTTAATGGATGATAAAGAACCTTTTTATAAGACATACTATAAACGTCAAACACTTAGAGGAAAAATCAAATTAAAATGGAATTGGTTTAAAGGCGATTGCCGTGCGTTTAAAGCTAACCTTAAAAATAAATTGAAACACGGTTGGAATTACAAAACGGTTATGTATGTAAATAAATAATTTTTAAGGATAAATATCGCTAATAGAGGCAAGAAACTTGTCGTTCATGCTTGAATCTCCATATATATATAGCCATATAGAACTTGGAGGTTGTGATTTAGCAATTAAGTTTAACGAGAATAATAAATCAGGTTTAAAATGAACTAAAGGTCTTCTAAGTGCTAAAATTAAATCATCAAGAAGTATTACTGAATTCTCTGTTTTTACAGCGAAAACAATATGGCAATGTATATAACTACAAATTTCTACGACAGGGGTTGTTTGTAATATTCTTTCAACAATTTCATGTTTTGCTTGATTCTTTAACGCATCATTCAAGTCGTTATTGGATTGATATGTTAGTGAAAACCAATCATAAATTGAATTTTCTCTATCAAATTGTGGTAAAGTCATATTATATAATTTTTTAGTTAGTTGTTATTTTAATAATTTTTTAGTTATTCTTTCTAGTTGTTCTTTGATGTGGTCATCAGTTAATCTTTTTTTGTACATATGCCCCCAGGCAATTTCCAGAAATTCTTGAAACGAAATTTGATTATCTATGGCCATCTGATAAAGAGCTTTTGCTCTATTTTCATCAAGTTGGTGGCTTCCAAATACTCCATCGGACGCGCCAAAGCAACCCCCAATTCGGTTTCTTATCTCTTGTAAAGCATCTTGTCTAGCAATTTTTTCTTGGTCTGTCATATTTCTTTTTTCTTTGGTTTTGGTGGTTTAAGACTTATAGTTTTATAGCTTTCTTCAGCTAAGTTCGCTAAGTATGGCGCACTGTAAATGTATTCTAAAACTGCCTTGCATAATGCCTCTGCGATAGTTATCTCTTTACTGCTTAAAGTTCCAATACCAACATGAGCACCTATGTTGCAAAAGTCTTTAAGACCTTCAGCGACTCTTACTAAATTCTCAGGTATTTCTTTTCTTTCCGCTAAATCTTTAAGCTGGTGGCCTAACATCTTACCCGCAGCTTTTTTATCAATACAAACCAGTTCTAAAATTCTCCTTAATGAAAGAGCATAAAACTCTGGTGCAATTGGTTTAACTTTTTCAGCTTTTTGATATTCAAGAATAATATTATCGGGCAAACCAAGTGGGATATTTTTGTTTTCAGGAAATATTTTTTTATAAATGACATCATCCGTACTATCCATGAAATCATGCCAATAATACTTTCTTATGTAAATATCTCTACATTTAGGACATTTCAAAAGCTCATATATATCCCCATCCTCATAGCCAGAACCCTCATCTTCCCTGATATATTCTGTATCTCTAACACTACCAATTATTTCCAATTGAGCCATATTACTGCAATGTGGACAAACCAATATTTCTGAATATTCTTTTTTCGCCATTTGATTTAGATTAACTATAAATTCCATTTCTTTTTTACATGAGCAGTAGCCGCTTCAATTGCTTCTTTAGTAGATTGAAATCGTCTAACTGCACCTTTTTCATCTATTAAAAGTTCACCATGCACCACTTCAGTTGGCTCCTCGAAATTAAAATAGCAAACATAGCTGCCAAGTCTTTCATAGGCAGTTCTATCTGCATTTAACACTAGGAGTTGTTCAGTGAAAAACCAAAAGCTTACTCCTCCAATTATTTTACTTTCTATCATTTTATTTATATTTAGTTATCCTCTGGAAATTTTAATTCTAATTGTTTATTTTTTTTCTTTTTTAGTTTAATGAACTTTATAATAACTAGTATTGTCAATGGAATTCCAACTATTAATGCAATCGCAAATATGTCTGTAATGTATTGTCTCAATGCCAATTTTTCTCCAGATAAAAAGTAGAATAGATGAGACATTATCATAACCATTAAGCCAATTTCAACGCCAAATCCAATTGTTTCTATGTTCTTGATTTTATCCTCTTGGGTTAATAACACCAAAATCATTAATGATAAAATCATACAAGAGAATAGAAAAACTATTGATAAGCAATAGCAAAATATTATTATTAAATACAGTGGATGAGAGTTAAAAAAAGTAGTGGCTCCTAAATAAATTGTTATAAACCATAATGGCATAAAAATAATTAGCGCAGCCAGAATACCTTGTACTGATATATTTAATTTAGTAAAATCACCAATAGATATGTTCATTCAGAAATAGTTTTGTTTTGGCTAAATATAATATATGGAAATGACAAAAACACCTACCTGCGCAGGTAGGTCGAAATAGCCATTTTTAAGTTAAATTTTCGGCTGTAATATTGACTTGTCTAAGGCTACACCGATTTTATAGATATTTTATGGAAAATATACTTATGTGAGATAAAGCGTTTTTAAAAATGAATATTCAATTTACATAGATTTAAAAGAATTTCCTAAGACAATGTCAAAAAAGTATTAATTTAGATGAACGATGTGGTTTAAAAATTTTCTTAAAAAAATAAGTTTCGTTTTTAAAAAATACAATATTCTTATTAGTTTTTGTTTAGCTATTTGGGGATTGTGGGCAACGCTTTGTCCACCTAGTCAAAATCCACATCTTATTTTTAATTATAAAGCATTTGACTTAGTTAATGTTAATGAAAATAATAAAAATCTTAAAGTTTATTTTAATGGGCAGGATATCCAAAAAGAAAAACTTAATCTAAAAGTTTATAGTGTTACTTTAAAGAATGATGGCAGTAATGATGTAAAACCAACTGATTACGACATAAGTGAGCCGTTTGGAATTCAAGTGAAAAATGGCTTTGTAACAGGATGCGAAGTATTAAGTTCGGACGATGCTTATATGAAGAATAAGTTTTATTCAAACAAAATTTTAGATTCTACAAAAATTGTTTTTAATAGAATTATTCTTAAATCTAAAAAATCGATTGAATTTAAATTTACCGTATTACACAAAGACAACGCTTTTCCTAAATTAAAAGAAATGGGTGAAATTGCCAATACAAGTATTGATATTGTAGAAGGAGAGAATGAAGAAACGGATTGGCTTGGATTATTACAAGTACTCGCAATATTTGGTTTTTCAATTTTGGGATTTATTTTGTTTGTTACTGGTTTGGATAAAGTTGTTGGGTTTTGTAAAAGGTCTTTAAGGAAAATGACAATAAAGAATAAGTATGGCAGAAAGTTTGATAATTCTAATGCTAATCATAGGTTGATTGCTGAGATTTATTCAACTTTAGGAAAAAAACAAGTAAAAGACGTTCTAAGTATTTTAATTGACCAAGAAAAATTGAATCAAGTGTATTTTAAGGAAAAGAAAGACATAGAGGCTGTTGACATTTTTTCTCAATTATATAAAGAAAAAAGAATTTCAAGTAACACATCCACTCTTGCCGATATAAAATATATATCGAATTTTTTTATTGTTATTGAATTGATTAGAGAGGATAAATTGATTACCGAGAACGAAGGTCATGTTTCAATTAATGCTGAACTCCTTGAAGAAATTAAAGTTGTCCTCGATGTTTTAGAACTTAATTAATTGTTATTGTTATCGGCAATTAACAACGTTATGTCTCAATAATATTCATGTTCCGCAAAATATCTTTTTTATCCTCGATAATTTTTTTCTCATCAACTTTATAAAAGGACTGTGGGTCTTCTACACTGGTACTCGTACTCATGTTAAGCATAAATTCATTTGAGTAAGCAAACGAAGGTGTTTTTGGTATATTAATTCTCAATGCGACTATTTCTGCGAAAGCAAATGAATGCAATGGAAATTTTGGATTTAACTTCAGTTCGTTAGATAAGTAATCCTTTAGTAGCTTAATTTTTTCACCATTTAAATATGCCTTGGTCAAGTAGCCGTCAGCAATACACAATATAAATACTAGGGATTTTATTTTAATTAGTATTGCTTGAGGAAGAGCATAAGTTACTAAGTCGAACTCCTCATTATTTGTTTTAAAAACAAATAAACTAGAGGGCAGTGAAAAGCCATGATTTTTTTCATATGATTGTTGTATCAATCTAAAATTATCATTATCAATTATTTCTTTACATACTTCATTCCATTCAGAAGAATCTACTTTTAAATAATCATTATAAAAGAGTCCGTAATAAATCTTAGAAAGCCAAGTAGTTATGAGTGCGGCATTATCACTAGAGGGTTGATATTGTAGTAAAATAGCATTTTCATCCTGAATCAAGCTTTCATACAAACTATCAGGAGACTCTAAAAGAGCCAATATTTCGTTTTCGTACCTACTACCAAATTCACTATTACATGTTCCATGTGCTGGCACTTTAATTCTACTATACTGAGTTTTTGTCTGTCCATGCAAAATTTTCTCTTTTATTCCCAATTTACCAAGTAAGCTATCTGGGATAATGTGTTCTAATGTTTTTTTTCCAATTATTGGCTTTGAACAAAAGAAACAGACCTTCATCTTATTTTCCGTTGGTATTCTACTCATTTATTACTTTTTTAAATATTAACATTCATCTTCCATAAAGGAAACCTTAATTCTTATATCAGTATCTGATAAAAAAGAAAGATACTCATACTTCTTACTTCCATCATATAAGCTAAAGCTTACCGCATCAGAATCTATTATTACAGTTGTTTGGAAACGTTCTGGCTGCGTTTGCTCAAAATATAGAGTGCAAACACCCGTAACTTTTATTTCAGTTTCTGAGCCTTTAAAATCGGTTTCGATTTTACCAATGGTCGTATAACCATCCATGAGTTTTGGCAAGGCAATCTTTTCTTCTATACCTGCTTTTAAAATAACAGGTTCTCTATCTATCATGGACTTTTAATTGAGGTCAAGGTTAATGAATCTTTGATGAGCAAACAATAGGTAATTTGCGCAAATTTTATGCGGCAACTACTTCATTATGAATATCAAGCAAAGCATAATTGAGATAATCTAATAGCTCAATAATTTCTGTTAGGTTTGGGTAAATGTATTGCACAATCCCAAGATAAAATGTAATAAATCCAGTAAGATGAATAAGCAAATTCAATTGTTTTTCGTCTGAGCAATCTATTTGGTTGTTTTCAATCTCATCTTCCAGTTCAAGCCATAACCTGTTAATGTAATTGAATTGTATATCAAGACCCATCAATACATAACCATTTTCATTGAATCGCTTTACAAAGTCATTTTCTTTATCAAATAATTTAGCAATCCTTGCTTTTCTTAAACAATACGTTATATTTTTTTCATAGTTTGGGATATATGCACTATAGCAATCACTAATATTTCTCGGCAATAATCTTGAATTGTGAAGCATTTGCACAACACTATGGTAATTATTGTTTTTGTTATCGAAAAGTTTCCACAGCACATTAGGTATTCCATTGAGGAACATACAAAACTTATCAAATTCATTGTGCTCTGAGTTAATATCTATAAGGTTCATTTTTTATCACATTTAGAGTGTTTCTAATTTCTTGTAAGTAGTAAATTCTTGTTTTATTGCATACACCTGCCCTGTGTGAATTTTGCATTTCCTTACATAGGCTAGTAATCCGATTGATGTAAATTTTTGGAACAATAATGTCAAGTTGTCTTGCAATAGGAACGATGTTAAGATAATCTCTAAAATAATCAGCGTATCTTAGCAATTCATTTTGTAAATGTTCGACACTTCGCTTTTTTTCTAGTTGTTCAAAATAATTTTTTGACCAAGCTAATTCTGCAAGTATTTGATAGTAGCATATTCTTGATTTTCCTTCATGTGTCTGATATAGAGTGACTGACATTATTTCTGTGTATTGTGAAACATAGTTTATCAATTTCTTGTTACCAAAAGATAATTTGCGGAGTGTATAAACATATTGCCGCAATATACCTGCACAATAATAAAAGTCAATCTCAATTGCCGCTTTTTTTTCTACGTTAATTGAAAATCCGAATGATTCAACACAGCTTTTGAAATCACCAAGAAATTCATTCGGAATATATCCATGCATTGAATATGAACTATCGAGTTTATTAAGTTCAACAAGAAAATTGGTTGATGAGATTACTTCATCCAATTTCGCATAAATATTATTTAGCAATTTTTGCATTTACTTATTGTTTTTTATATTCATACTCTCCAATTAATTCTGTGATGACTACATCCTTGAATTTGAGCCCAGGGTAAATGTCCACAATCTCAAATTTTAATTTATCACCAGCCTTCAAAGATTTTATTGCTGATTTTAAATCAAATATTTGAAAGGTTCTTATGTCTAACAATTGAACAGTGCAAACTGGAAACCCATTATGGTAGACTTTAAAAGATTTAACCCGGGAGTTATTCTTAAATGCTGCATCATTTTTAAAATGACCGTTCATTATAAAGAATTGCCCATTGAATCCATCTTTATTATCACTACCGAATTCTGTTTCTGAGGAAATTATAAGTTCTATAAATTCACCTACACCATCATTTGCATTTCCTTCACTCCAAACAGTTCGTAAGTCAACATCGTTTATGTTCTTTATGTCATAATTAACTTTTCCTTCTGATTTTAGGTTTGATGAGGAACTAAAATTTCCTACTGGTATTTTTCCACTACACCAAGTACATTCCATGTCGGATACCAAAGAGGGATAATCTTTGATGCCTGCATTAATGGCTTTGATATTTTGTTGCGAAAATGAAATCGCAGGGACAATGATTAATATTTGAATTAGCTTTTTCATACTATTTATTGTTAGCTTTTTGAGTACTATCATATACTTGCAAATCTCTTTCAGCTCGTTTTGCATCTGCCGAGGCATTATCTTCTAATTCCTTAACTGCTTTTTTATTTTGCTCTTCAACAGCCAGTCTTTGCAATTCAACCACACCTATGGCCGATGAATCAGCTTTACGAGCAATTGCGAATATTTGCATAGCAAAATCCTTATCATCTTTACAGGCTGGTGGGATTTCTTTCAATAATAAAATTTCTTTCCATAAGTTCTCATACTGGCTGATTAGCTTCAAATCATTTGGAGCCTCTCTGAGTTTATACGATAGGTCTACATAATCTTTACATAGACCCTCTAATTTTGCAATATGGGCACTGCAATCTTCATTTTGACACGATGCCATTGCTACCACAAAAACACATAGCAGCACAGCTTTTTTAATTGTTTTTTTCATTTTAACGGTTTTTAATTTTAAGTAAATTTTTAAAGTACACCTGCTTTAAATCCCTTAATATCATGAGTCTTAAGCGTTTATAGCGAATTACGAAATTATAAAAATGTAACGGATACGTTACATTAAAAATTCAAAAATATTGCAACCTTTTGGTAATGAATGAGAAAGAAATTAAGCGGAGGGATAATATCAAAAGAAATTTTGGTAAGCATGTTGCATTGCTTCGTATAAAGTATAAACTCACAGCCGAAGAACTTGCTGATAAAACAGAAATGGAGCGTTCTGCAATTAGTAGGATAGAGGCGGGGGGAATTAATCCTTCGTTATTTATTATAACAAAACTTGCTGATGCCTTTGGAATTTCAGTTAGTGAACTAATGAAAGGATTTAATCATAAAGGAAAATAAATAATCAACTGAATTTTAAATCAGTCATTACATTTTGTAGTTCATCAAATTTTTGCATATTCTTATAAGGTTCTTGTGTTAAAAATGCCAGGATTATAAGTTTAATAATTTGCAACGCAATTTGCAAACTATCCATCGACACTTCTTTTGATGCTCCATGTGCAATTGCTGACCTTATACTATATAAATCTTTAAAGTATTTTGCAATTTCTTTTCTTTTTTCTTTTTCATCATTAATTATAAATGCTGACCATTCACTAAGCTGGCTAACAATAGAAGGTGATACGAATTCTCTTTTATCAGGCTGTAACATTGCTTCAATTGCAAAAATAAATTGGACTAAAGATTTTGATTTATCAATTTCTTGAACCGCTTTGCCTACCCATTCAATCGCAATAAATATTCTTTTTTCAATATCATTTCTATCTTTAGTTATTAGACCCCATACTTTGTCATAACCTTGGTCTGCACGTTTAAAGAAAGTGTCTTCTAAATTTACATAAGTAATCAAATTTTTATTATGCATGTGAATACCCATCGCTTTGGTATTACCAATTATTCTGTTTATACTTATTCTTTCATTATAACTTAAAATACTAATTCTTAATTTATGATTTAAATCGGAAATTACGTAACTAAAAACATTTTCAAACGACTCACACAATTTATCGGCTAACTCAATCGCTTTAGACTGTTCTCTTGCTTTTACCTTAATACCTATTAATAATTTTGGTTGCCAATCACCAAAAAATACATCCTTCATAGAATTTAAATCAGGATATTTTAGAATTAAGGTATCATAAGACTTCTCATAATTGTATACTGTAAAATCTCCAAATTCTAAGTCCGGGCAATTCATAACTGCACCAAACAATTCGTAAAGTATTTCACTTTCTACATTCGGTATTTGTAATAGTGTTTGATTAAACGTTGTTACATCTGTTTGTGAACAAATTTTATTTTCCTTTTTAAACGTTGTGACTATGTGAATTAGCTCTCTTTCATACCTTTCTAAGGTAATGGTTGATTCTATTTCGTGATTTGATGCATAAAGTTTATCAAGAGTATTGTAATAAATTTTCTGGCCTTCAATTCCAACAAACTTGATTTCTCCAAACCCTTTAAATTGTTCGTGTGCTGCCACATCATATTTGGCCGTTGTAATTAATAAGTTAATTAATGGAGCTATATTATTTGACATATATTTTTAATTATAATTTACTAAGAAATTCATCAACCGATTCAAGTAAAAGAATTTTTGTTGGATGGGCTAGACTATGGTGGCACATAATGTCAATTAGTTCAAAAGTTTCTATTTGAAAGCCTCTTACTTTTTCTAAATCTAATTCTTTTCGTACAGCATGATGAACCATTTGACTTCTTAAAGCGTACATGCTCATTAGATTTGATTTAAAAATTTTAACATCTTCACCTTTTATACCAAGCAATTGTGTTCCATAAAGAACTAAAGAATCTTGAATATTTACACTATCATTTTTTAATAATAAAGATTCCCAAATGGTAAATAAATCAACTATTCTCCTATGGATGTCTTTATTTGAAATAGCTTCAGAAAAT
>JAUXSJ010000138.1 GCA_030679615.1 Parachlamydiaceae bacterium
GACTCCAGGTGCCCATGCTGTTAATTTGACTCATCCTGGAGCTATCAATCCCCCCTTGAAAAAATTCTTAGATGGACTGATATAGACGATTAAATCACAGTTGATAAAATTTTGACCAGCGTGAAAGCTCTCGCGATTGAATAAATTTTCATGTGCAATATTAAATCAATATTCAATATTGCACATGAAAAAATTTTTCAAACTCGAGGCTTTGACGCGGTCAAAAATTATCAAATGTAATTTATAGGCACCTATGTAGAACAAATTGAAAGGACCAAGCAAACCAAAGAAGAAGAGCTTATTTATTACGGAATTGTTCTATTCGGTGATTGGAATAAAATATCCGAATTAACTCGAAAATTCACTCTTTGGAAGTAACTTAGCCTTTCCTTACGAAAAAAAAGTGATTTCAGCAAAGCAAGTTTAAAAGGATGTAAAAGACCATTTCATTTTATCAAAGAACACTTTTTTCATCGGTAGAAAAATAGACCGTTTAGATGGACTATTCTTCTTATCAGTTTTCTCTCTTTGAATTTAGTTTTTAATCAACTTAGCATATATTTGCACATCCAAATTAGAAAGATAATTTTCTTAAAATCTCAAAACACCTTCTTAAACGATATACCTCTCTCTTAAGCTTCTCCACTATAAAAAAATGCCCATTGAAAAATTCAGAAATTTCCTATACAGTGTTACCTAAAGATTTTTTTTTCTAAGGAATGAACGAATGCCACTCATGACCCTCATTGCATTTATATTTTTAGGAAGTTCATTTTTAAGTTTATGGCTTAAGCGTGAGCCTAAAATTTGGGGTACGTTTATTTGCCTCAGCATTCTGTCGGGGATAGTTGCTGGTAATATCACCTGGATAGGCTTAGCTTTCATTATCTGTCTTGCACTGTTATGGATTTTTTACGATCGCAAGCCAAATGTTGCAATCTTTATCGCTATTGTCTGCCTCGGTATGAGTTTCAAGTTACGACTCTTACCTGGATACTATCCATTTTTTATTACACCGAAATTTGCTGTTGGACTGGAAAACCCTTTAATCGGGCTATTCCCTCTGGCTCTTATAGTGCCTCTTGCTAAGGATTTGCGAGACTGGACAACGGTAATAAAAGGTTTAGGTTTTGGATGCGCTGGAATCACCTTATTAGCTGTTCTTGCAACCATAAGTGGAGCGACGCATTGGGATTTTAAACTTCCTTCTTATATGGGTACTCGTATTTTGAGTAATCTGATTTTGACTTCTATCCCTGAAGAAGGATTTTATCGTGGTTTTGTTCAAAAAACCCTTTGTGACTACTTAAAAAATATTAGGATGGGAAATGTGTTTGCTCTGATCCTCACGTCGTTATTATTCTCAGTAAGCCATATTTATTGGAGTCCAAATTTAGGAATCTTAGTCTTTACTTTTCTGACAGGTCTTCTTTATGGAGGTGTCTACTTATTTTCAGGAAAGATTGAAAGTGCCATTCTCTGTCATTTTCTTTTTAACCTTATCCACATGACGTTTTTTTCATATCACGCCATGTAGATAGGTATTTAGATCATCTCTTATGTCTTCAGAGTAGCCAATTCTTCTCTTAAGTCATCGACTTTTTTTGCCAAGCCGTCTTTTTTCACAGGAGAAGATTACAAATAGCATAGACACTTTTTTTGTCAAATTAAGCTATATTCGAGATTGATTTTTAAGATAGACCACAATGCATTAGTTTTTAAGAATAAAACTTCATACATCGTGTTTTGTTTGTTTAAACTTTCCAGCCTATTTGTTGAATTGGATCGTATACGTAAGTTATTTTAGCTCCATCTTTAAGAGATTTAGGAACATGTTCTGCAACAAATTGAACACGCGTTTCTTCGTCAGCATTATCCATAGTGGATAGTTTTTCGGAATCAAGTTTGGTCAAAGAATCTAAAATATAACCTCGCTCGCTCGTTAAAGTATCGTATTTAAATAAGCGATTAGCTACGTTTGTAAGTTGTTGACGGTAAGCTAAATTTTCAATTGAAGAAAGAATTTCTGTTGCCCTCATCACATCATGACCTCGCGTTCCGAAAGGCATGATAAAGCAAACTTGTTTTAGTAAAACTTCCCATTGACCTTGATCTACGTTTAATAAACAATCAATAATTCTACTACGTTCAGTGTTAGAATATTTATCTGTAAATACACTGCTCAGAGAAAGATAAAGAGCCTGCAATTTTTCAACAGAAAGTTCCAATAATTTTTCTTCAAAGCCTATAAACTCACTGTCCCCGCATTTTTCAGGTAGTAAATTACTTATGTATTCTCTCTTTAATTCAAAGGAATTGTCATAAGCTTTTTTGTTTCATTCGTTTTATACAATGAAGATGAACTTATTGAATTTGTATGAGGTTCATAGGGGTTCATATTTTTAAGTTTCTCCTTTTTGAGAGTTTTTTTGTGGTCTTTTAGATTGCTCTGACTTAAAAAGTCTCAAAATATAGCTTAGAATGGATTAAAAGCCAAAACATTATGGCAATATATCAAGTGTGAATGAGTAGCCTATAATTTTAAATAATACTAGCAATCATCAAGGATCAAAAAAAATCTGTAACAAAAAATAATTTAATAAATAAAAAAAACAAGTATTACAAATTCCATCTTGATATATTTTTTTGCGCATAATACCGGTTATTCATTATCCTATCTCTACTGCAGGATAATTTTCAGCATAGGATTCACCCAAAACACCATAATAATTGACTACTCGTTTTTCGAAGTCTACAATATAACTTACCACACCTGCTTCCCAGGAAGCTTTTAAGAATTCTGGAAAAGTGCTCTGTCCTACTTGATCGATCCTTAAGGCTTTTATAAGAGCCTCCCCATTAAACGGAGGAACATCAACAATCGTGCTAACAAGGGGCGTACCTTGACTTACAACAGAACCATCCTTAGTCAGATAAATACTCTGACATGAAGGAAGGTTCCAAATATTTTGAGTAATCCCAGCTCTTCTTAAAGCTTCAGCTAGATAAGGAAAACCGCCCACCTTAGGACGAATGCTCATAGCGAATTGTTGCGCTTTAAGTAGATTTTCAACAGCTTTGCTCACACTTTTCTCCTATTTTATATATATTTTGCTCTTCCTCTTTTTCGTGAGGTACGTACGGCTTTCTCAATTACTCCTGGGCCAGATTCAACTGTAGTTGATATCAAAACATTCTTTAGACGAAATAATATTACCATTGGCACTCCAGTAAGCTTGCTCTATTCGATTATATCAGCGATTTCGCCTCTTGAAATTGACGTTCCGGGAGTTGCCTCTAAATTGTTGCTATATGAAACTGAGCTGAAGTTTCATCCCATCGAGTTTATTATTTACCGTTTCATTGAGAATTTGATTTTTCCCTGGCCCGAAAATTTCCTTGTACATTATACCAGGCGTTTTATTTTGTTGGATATTCAATATTTCTATATCTTTTTGAATAAATCTAAGATGATAATCTCTGTATTCAGCAATTTCTTTTGCGGTTACTTCTACAAGCTGGCGATTGCCTAATTGTTCCTTCCACCATGTAAGGTGTTGCTGAACATGACGTGCATTTTTTGGTTTTTGAGGGAGAACATCAACAAGAAATTTTTCATTAGCATCAGATAATTTTCTACTTTTCAGACTTTCTTTAGTGACAAGCCCCTTCTCAATCTCATATCGCGTTTTATTCCCCCAACTCTTAGCTTCCTTTTCAGTACCAAAGGTTTTGGATTTGAAAACTTTCTGACCATCTTTCCAAACTTCAACAATTATCTGATAACGTGTTCGACCATTTTTGTCATCATGCTTTCGTATATGCCCCATTTGACTCATGATTGCTCACCTCAATATAAAAATTTATAAAAACAGATGATAAGAAATGAGCTGATAATACAACTGGCGGATTAAGAATCCGCAACACTATCGCTTGATTTTGCTAAAAACGTTGAGATAAATAAAGATAAATCAAATCAGTTATTGACAAATGTCAGGGAACTTGTCATGAAAATATCTTAATTAAAGGGATTTTTATTATGATTTTAAAGTTAGAAGATGCTTAAAGAAAAAAGAAGGTTTTAATAGAAACATGTTATTATTTTTTTGTTAACACCATTTTTGCCCCAGAAAGTTTAGCTTCTATCTCGACCTCACCGCCAACTGGAAACGTGAAGATTGGTAAGGTATGACCGAAATCAGCCTCTGCAATCACTGGTATATTTTTAAGTTCTTTTTTGGAGCTAATTATTTTTCGGAGAAGCTCCACTGTAATTTTAGAATCGACCTGAAAACGTCCTAGTACGATACCCTTAGCGTATTGAAAATCATTTTGAAGAATCAAAGAGTGAATGTGTCTGTCAAAAAATCTCAGCTGTCATAGGGTAGTTATCTTCTAAAAATAGCACTGCGTCTCTAAGAGAAGGCATAAATTCAGTTCCTGGCAAAACACCAAAAGAATCGATATTTCCTCCTATGATTGTTCCAGATACATTTCCCACATGTAAAATAGCGTAGCCTATATTAGGCATGAATTTACGTTTTTCTTGATCTAAATACCATTCATCATGGCTCCATGAAGTAGAAGGAATAAGAGAAATTTCTTCTTCACCCTCAAAAAGACATTTTCGAAAGCACTCGATGGTATAATCAATCCCTTTCAAACAGCCAAATGTAGAAAAATGCGGTCCTGAATAAGTCAAAAGACCCGTTTTAGCGAAAATCGCATTCTGTAAAGTAGTAATATCAGAATAGCCACACAAGATTTTAGGGTTATTGCTAATTAGTTGGTAATTAAGCTCATTAAGCATGTGAATTGAATTGCATCCACCAATAGTTGTAAGAATTGCTTTTACTTTTTGATCTGCAAAAGCTTCATGAATGTCTCCTAAGCGAGACTCAACTGAAGAAGAATCGAAAACATCTCGTTCTTCACAATGCTTTGAAAAACTCACTCTGAGACCTAAATCTTCCAGCCGTTTCAATGCTATAGCACGCACGGAAGGTTAAATAATACTCATGCTTCTCGCTGGAGAAATGATACGAATCTCATCTCCTTTTGATATTTTTTTAGGGAAAATTTTATTTACTTTCATTTCCATTTTTAAAAACTTGGTTTTATAAAAGAGTAAATAAGACGTTCTTTCAAAACTCCTTTTTGAATTACATAGCTTCTCAACAATCCTTCTTGTATAAATTTGCTCTTTTCTAAGATTCTTTGAGAGCCAATATTAGCAGGATCTACATAAGCTTCTATTCTCTCTACATCTAAATCTCTAAAGCCTGTTTCAATGGCCAGTTTTATTGCTTGTGTAACAAGACCATTCCCCCAATATTTTCTAGCGACATATCCCAATTCAGCTTTACAACTATGTACACCTTTGCCTTTATCCAAAGTGATAGAGCTAAATAAAAAATAAATCAAATCAGTTATGATAAATGTCAGGGGATTTGTCATGAATCGAAGAAAAAATTGATCCAAAACAGTGAAATGAGAGCTTCTTTTTAAAAATTTTCCCTTTATAATGAGTCACTTGTCAATTAGCAAGAAAAATGGGAGTTATCAAATGAACCTTATTGCTAGAAATCTATTTTTTCTACTCATCCTTGTCCTTCCAACATTAAGCCAAGCTGCTCTAAATGTGGGAATCGGGAAAGCAGACATCACGCCCACAATCGGAACTCCTTCTGCTGGGTACACTGAGCGCAAGGGAGCAGGAATGGAAGGAGTTAATGATCCCTTACTTGCTATTGCACTTTTCATTGATAATGGGGAAAAGAAAATCACCCTTTGTAGCGTTGACCATTTGGGTTTTACCTATGAAATGGTCCAAGAAGTCATTCAACAAGTGCATCTTTTGCCAGAATTAAGGGAGTGTGATGTATATGTTGGATCGTCTCATACCCATTCAGGTGGAGGTGCTTACTTAAATATTCCGCTTGTAGGCGATAGTCTTGCTGGGCCCTATAATTCAGAAATAGCAAAGTTTTATGTGCAAAAGACGATAGAAGCCATCATTCAGGCGAGCAAAAATATTATTTCAGCAAAGATTGGTATTGGATATGGGAAGGCAGAGGATTTAAGTAAATATAGAGGTCTTTGGCCGGTGGGAGTGACGCCCGTACCCGATGTCGCAATCATTAAAGTAACAAAATTTGATGGAAGCCCTTTTGCAGTTCTTTTCAATTATGCAATTCATCCTACAGTCCTAAAAAGCCAAAATCGTTTATTTTCTTCCGATTTTGTAGGATATGCAAGAGACCATTTGCACTCTCTACTTGGCAACGATGTTCAACCAATCTATTTCAATGGCGCACAAGGTGACATTATTCCAGTCATTTTTAATGAAGGAGATAGGTTTGCATCTTGTAAGACTTTAGGACAGTCTTTGGCAGAAACAGTTTTAGCAGTTTATGATCAAATCGACACCACTGATTCTCTCGATATCAAAACACAACGTGAATCATATAGCTTTAAACCTCAAGCAACCCCTTTTGGGTTAGCTTTGCCTTTGGAACAATACAAAAGCGAAATGAACTTAATAGTTTTGAATAACCTTCATGCTTTCATTACAATACCTGGTGAATTGAGTTCCATTTATGACCAACGCCTGAAAGGAATTGGAAAGGAACTAGGATATACTAATGTTTCTATCTTTGGCCTTACAAATGACGCTCATGGATACATCATTTTACCTGAATCATGGCAGCATAAAACTTTTGAGTCCGGGCTTTCTTTTGGAGGCGAAAATTATGGAGAATTAACCAATAGTAGAGCTGAAACTCTTTTAAAGAACAATGCTCCAAAATAGATATACCCATGTTTCAAATTTACAAGCTAGACGTTATTCATTGGATTCATCAGTTCAGAAATCAGTTTTTTGATCAGTTCTTTAAATTTTTTGATTTCTTTGATAGACAGGAATTTTTTTCATATTGATACCCATTATTTGGCTTGGGTTTGGATGGAGACCGGGTTAAGATTTTTTTATATTTTGTTGCTCAGCAACCTTGTCAACTATGGTTTAAAAGAATTCTTTTTGTCTCCTAGGCCATTTCATTTAGATCCTTATGTTGGCATCATTCATGTGAGCGGGCTGGGGTTTCCAAGTGGAGCAGCACAAACCGTAATACTGCTGTCAGGAATTTTACTAAAATCTTGGAAAAATTCTTGGGGATGGATTGCTTGTTCTTATGTTTACTTGTATCTTTTTCGCGTATCTATTTGGGAATTCACTTCCCGAGTGACATTCTAGTAGGGTGGTTGATAGGTTTTTGTCTATTAGCTATCTATTTTTACGCTCTACCACCGCTTGAAAGGCAACTGGAGCGATTAAATCCATTACCTCTTTTTTTACTAAGTCAAATTCTTCCTATGCTGTTGCTTATCTGGCAGTATTCTATACCTGCTATCCCTATTTGTAGTGTTGCAATGGGAATAGGTATCGGGTTATTTATTGTTCATTTCTATCGATTATTTCTGATGTCCCCTAAAACTTCCAAAGAATTCTTTTTAAGAGGATTGGTAGGAGTTTTAGGCACGTTTGCTTGTTATTTTTTAACGATGCTATTTCCAACTACGAATTCTGCCTTTTATCTATTTCCCAGGTTTTTGCTACTTGGGCTTTGGGTAAGGCTTAGAAGGCCATCTTGTTTGTCGAAAAATCTTTGCTAATAGCAAAGCTTTAGAGGTGAGTTAATGGTTAAAAAGCTCTTTTATTGCTTTATTGCTATGGGATGTTTAATAGGGATTTCCTATTTTTACTTATCAAAACATCTCACTGAAATTTCCTCCGAAGAGTATTGTGCTTTTTGCGATGTAGAAGTTTTAAATCGTCAAAAATTTTATGAAGACGATCTTGTTTTCGCACTCTATACACATAAACCGATTCTCCCTGGCCACTGCCTAATTATTCCAAAAAGACATGTCGAACGCTTTGAAATGTTGACAGACGAAGAAATCACACAAGTGGGGCGGGTGATTAAGAAGGTGAACCAGGCAGCCTTGAATGTGTTTAATACTTCAGACTATCTGATTCTTCAAAAAAATGACATTGAAGTGAGCCAGAGCGTGCCGCATGTCCATTTTCATTATATTCCCAGACAAAAAGGGGATGACTCAACTTTGAAGTTTCTGGCGAAAATGTATATTACCAATTTGCAAAACCCCTATCAGCTTTTGAAATGCAAAATATAGTAGAGAAAAT
>JAUXSJ010000053.1 GCA_030679615.1 Parachlamydiaceae bacterium
CACGGCACTGGAATGATTTTAGGATAGCAAAAATACGGAAAATAGCGGTGCGCAGCACATGTATTCCGTCGTCTCTAACACATTTTGTTTTAATTGGGTTTCCACACCAGGTTTTGCAAGTTTCATTTTTTAAGGAACAAGCCTGGGATGCGCGGTCGCGGTAGGGATATATTATTATCCATTTGCTGTTTGCCACTTTTCTGACGTTTGTGGAGACGCAGTGCCGACGTTTAGGAGGCATTGACGTTCTCCACGGTGTTGCATGTCGTTTTATTTTTTCATTTCACAAAATATACCGTTGGTGAAATTTTAATTACTTGGTCTGGATTATCTTTTTTCGAGTAATCTGAAACAGATTTTACTTCTATATTCTTTAGTATAATTAAATCACCTGACTCAAGTAAATTTATTTTATCTTTCATTTCTTCACTTAATTTTCCGTCTGTTTTGAACTCTGAATTCCCATTACTCTCAGAAAATATCATCAATTCCATATCTTCAATTAGAAATATAATTTGATTCTGGCTAAACACCATTGTTGAGAAACCTCTTAAATCTTTGAGTCTATCTTTAGGTATCTCATTATCTGTTATTTTATTTTCTTTGGAATAAAAAACTGGCATTATTTCAGGTTTTACTGAAAATATAACCCAAAATTTCTCAGTAGTTAACTTTTTGGATTTGCCTTTGGAATAAATTGAAATTAAACATTCTCCTTGAGAATTCGGTTTTATCATATATTTTCCTTTGAAGAATCGCTTGATTTCGCCATTGTTTGTTTCCAATTCAATTTCTTCATTACCAAATTTAGTCTCGTCTATTTCAAATTTATTTTCAGTATGAACATAAAGAGTTTTTCCATTATCTGTTTTTATTAAGTATTCAAATTCTTGTCCCTGAACAGTTCCTAAATTTAAAATTACAGATAGGATAATTAGTATCTTCTTCATTTTTTGTTTTTTATTTAATGACATGCAACAAGCGGGTTATCCGCAACTAACGACCATCTAAAGTACGGGGAAATGTTAACAGACGTTAACGAAATACGGCACTTCACATACTCATCCGTTGCGGATATTCCCGCTTAACACCGTAAATATAACCCCAAACCCAAACTCTCCAATTTTTTTCCGACAAATGCTCTTCTGTCTTAACGGTTATTTTATCCGATATGCCCGATGCTTTCAGCCAAAACCTAAATAATAATCTCTTTCTTGCCTGTCCAATTTCTCGATGGCAAATCTCAACATTACTCTTGGCATTGAATCTGCGTATTTATCCAAAAAAACTTTAAGTCTGTTTTCGTCTCTTTTTCCTGCCTCTCTTATCCAACTCCCAACGGCAGTTTGAACAAAATGCTCTGGATCATTTATCAGAATTTCAGCAATGTTAAAAGTTTCCTCAATTTCGTTTTTTCGAATGAAAAAGTAAGTGCTGACAATGGCTGTTCTTCGTTCCATTGGATTTTTGGACTTTGCCAAATCATATAATGGTTTTCTATCCTTATCGTACAAATACCCTCCAACTACGTAAGGTGCGGCCCTATCTACCAAACCCCAATCATCAATCCATTGGTGACAATCCATATATGCCGTGTAGATTTTCTCTTTTTCATCTGCCGTAGTCTTTTTATTCCGAGCTTTCCAATCCAGAATAGACACTGCACCTATGCGATAATCAAGACTTTTATTCTGGAGCAGTTTTACAACTTCTGTGACTGGCATTTGCTGAAACTCTTTAGCCAAAGCAAATATTTCTCTTTTCGGAATTGCTCCCGCATAGTCAAGCGCAATTACTTCTAATGTGGCGATAAATTCTTTGGCTGTCATCTATATACTATGATTAAAGTGATTTTGAATGATTTGAGTGACCTCCTACGCCCCGAAAAAGGGCTTCGGCGGGTAAAAAACAAAAGGCTGATTTTAAAATGATTGCAGCATTTCTACATTCACAACCACTTTGCGTTGACTATAGTGTAATAAAATATTGAAAGCGCCTCAATATTTTATGATTTTTTTGATTATAAAATCTTTATCTGAGGTTATTTTTAAATAAAAAGCACCTTGATTTAGCGCCTCTATATTGATTGCGGTCAAAAAATCATAAAGATTTTCCCTGATTAGGCTTTTTCCTGATGTGTCAAATATTTGTATTTCACCCTGATTTTTTTTCGGATTCTGTATGAAAATTTGCTCATTGGCGGGATTTGGAAAAATGATAAACGAATTACTAAAATTAGTTTCATTCGCTCCAACAAGCATAATTGAAACGCAAACTGAAGTGTCTTGACAACTATTCTCGGTTAGTTCAACTGCATACGCACCACCCGCCTGTGGGGTGAATGACATTTCAGTTTCTCCACTGATGATACTAAACCCATTAGCACAATCTAACCATTGATATAAGGCATTATTATTATTTGCCGTTATCGTTGTTCCGGATGTAGTTGTCGTAATATCGGAAACAGTATTAATAGTCAAATCGAGGGTGACTAAAGAGTCACAACTATTACTGCCTATTAAATTGAAGGTAG
>JAUXSJ010000055.1 GCA_030679615.1 Parachlamydiaceae bacterium
GCCTCTGCGTTAATTTATTTTCAATAGGGGTATCCGATCCAGTAAATCGCTAAGCATTATCGATTTACAAATAAGTCGTTAATTAAAGTTTTTGTCAACGAAAAGATGTGTCCAACTACAAGGGCAGGGCCTTCGCACTCCAAAAGGTATAATGAAGTCATTGACTTTAAAATAAGCTTTAATTACTTTTTAAAATTAATTTTAATGTGATTGGAAATTATATGAAAAAATTATTCTCTATTTTATTCATTATTTTGCAATACACAAGTATATCTTCAGATGAATTCGTGACTGTCGAAAAATGTGGTGTTCGACATAAATTTTGTAAGATGAATGATGCATGGTTAGATCAATTTATTTCTTATGACTTTCAAAAATGGGAAAATGATACTTTTGAAGTATTTCAAAAAGTAAAGAATCCTAAAGGTACTGCAATAGATCTTGGAGCATGGATTGGAACGACTTCAATTTGGTTAGCTAAAAATTTTGCGCACGTTATCATTGTAGAAGCCGATAAAAATTCGTTAATTTATTTGAAAAAAAACTTAGAAGCTTCTAATTGTAAAAATACTTCAATTTGTGAAAAAGCGATTTCTAATCAAAATAAATTTGTCGTATTTGGTCCTAGGATTAATCTATCACCTGTTCTAAATAGCTCAACTTCGTGTGTAAAAAAGCTCACTGAAGCGTATGACAGTAAAAATAATTACATTGTTTCTTCGATCACGTTATCTCAAATTGTTGATCAATACATGAAGAGTGATTTTCCAAAAATTAGTTTCATAAAATGTGATATTGAAGGGGGCGAGGAAGGTATTTTAAAAGATATATTGGAATTTTCATCAACTAATAAATGCGACGCTTTGATTTCTTTTCATTATGATTGGTGGTCTAATAAAAACATTGATTCTTACGCGGCTCTGTTTGATAAATTTAATACAAATTTACCTTTAAATAATGTTTGTGAGTTTGTAAAAAATAACCCTTATGGATCCGTTTTGTTTTCCCCAAAATAGAATGAACGATCAATACAAATCATTAAATGTACAGGGATTTTTTAGACGATTTTTAAATGAAATGGATTCATTGGGGTCTGGCTTCAAATATTAAGCGATTTCGTGAATAGCTTGGTAATGACTAATGATTGCTAAGGCAGTAATAGACGCTGTATCTGTTCGCAATACATTTGAATGAAGCTTCACTCCTTTCGTGCCTAAATTACGCAATACATTCACTTCATTATCTGTAAAACCACTTTCAGGTCCTGTGAAAAAAACTATCGGATCTTGAATTTCATTAGTATTTTCTAACTCTTTTATCAATAAAGGTGCTTTAGCATCTAAATCACCAAAATAAAGAGTTCCAGAACATTGTTTCCAATTTTCTAAAATAGGGCATAAAACGATTTTAGGAAGCCATAATCGTCCACACTGTTTTATGGCTGATATAAGAATAGATTCCATTCTCTCTATTTGGTTTGGGAAAAGTTCCTTTTTGGGACTCAATTCTCCAGGAAACAACCAAAATTCATCTACACCTAACTCAGTACCTTTTTCTAATATGAACTCTAATCGATTAGTTTTTGGAATAGCTTGCGCTAAGATTATCTTTGACTCTTTAAATGGTTCTTCGTCTAATTGTTCGATGAACAAAATCGCTCGATCTTTTTTTATTTCTTGTATGATCGCATTAGCTAAAATACCTTTACCATTCACAATTTCTATTTGCTCACCTATGCGTGAACGTATGACATGTGCTAAATGATGGAATTCGCCTTCTTTAAGTTCAATTTTTTCATTTTTTTCTAATGAATGCGGCGTATAAAAACGTTCAACTGGCATTTTCACCTTTTAAAGGTAGGACCAAGGAGGCATTGGGAATGTGAATGGAAATTTTATTTCCTTCTAATTTACTTTCTAGCTCCAATTTATATTGTGAGGACAAGTATAATTTAAAACGACGCATGTAAAGACGAAAACGTCTCCTAAAATAATCTTCTTTTTCACGATTTCTTTTTGTGAGCTGCTCTTGATCAACTTCCTTGAATTGACTTAATTGATGAGCTGTATATGTATCCTCAAGATGATTGACATTAATAAATCCGATGCTCCATTCGAGTCTTTCTCTTTCCGTTTTTGGAACAGTCACAATTTCTAATTCAATATTATCTTTAACTACTTCAACAAAAAAGCGACTCACGTTCTTAACAAAAATGGGAAGATTTAAAATAGGTAGATCATTTTTAAAGTGAATATATTCCGATGCCTCTAATGCATATGTAGAAGGATTAATTAATTGACTAAATTGCAATGGATAAAAAATATGGACAGGAATTTCTTTTGCAAATGGAATCAAAGCTTTTTTTAAAAAATTTATTTTTAAATTATTTGCTTCTGGATCATTTATAGGAACAAGTCCTCTAGTCATAAATGGTATATTCACTTTTTTCCAGTTCTCCGGAATAATAAAACTCACTTCATCGTTCTGTGGATTTTTTTTGAATATATCCTCTAATTGCTCTTTCGTAATTTCATCTAGATTAACTGTAAAATCTAATCCTTGATTTTTCAATTGTAAAACTTGATCTTGAGGACCTGTCACTGTTTGAATTAAATGAATGGGCCAAATATCTAAATAGACATAACCCGAAGGGGCAGATCCAATGGGGGGATGAATATGAATATCAATTTTTTCTGTTAGTACAGGGCTCATTTTAATGACAAATTCTGGATTAGTCACAGAAGTGATGTGTTTAGATAAATTGATATTTGGATTCAAACTAATTAAGTTCTTTTTATTTATCTGAATAATGGCTTCATTTGGTAAATTTGAAACATCTAAAAGAACCTCAATATCTCCCGGTTCTAATTGTTCGATGATTTCTTTAGTGCCACTTAATGTTAATGTTGTCCGTTTAATCAGGAATCCATTTGGAAGCAAACCTTGAATGGTTTTATCGACAGGTAAATTAATCACGCGAATCGGAACAGAAGGAATCGTTTTACTTGTTGTTATTGTGTGATTCACAAAAAACCATATCAACATAGCAGTAATGATCGCAAAAAGTTTGCGTTGCCATTGAAAAAAAATGACTTTACCGACTATCGATTCCATACTTTAAGATCTTTCCAAAAATTTAAAAATTCATTCCAAAAGTTTATTGTCACTGGAGTTTGTGTATTTAATCGACTAAAAACACTTCGTAAGATTCCTTTAAAACGATCAATTTTCACACCACGTGTCATAATCCCATCTCTTGCGATAGAAACTTTTCCGGTTTCTTCTGAAACAACAATAGCGACAGCATCTGTAGATTGGCTAATTCCTAATCCTGCACGATGACGAGTTCCCATAGATTTTGAAAGATGCGTGCTATCATCAGCTAAAGGCAAAATTGTCGCTGCAGACATTAATGTTGTACCCCGTATAATCACAGCACCATCATGCAACGGAGTAGTCGTAACGAATATGGATTCTAATAATTCAGGGGAAAATTGAGCATCAATGCGCACAGCCCGATTAGCCATTTCCTCTAATGAGTCTTGGTTTTCCATCACGATAATAGCACCGATTCGACGGTCAGAAAGACGATAGACTGATTGAGAGATGCTTTCAAGAAATTTATCAAATTCTGTCATTTCTCGATATTTTTTACTCTTCAAACTTAATCTAGACAATGCAAGTCGTAATTCGGGTTGAAAAATGATAAGCAAGGCAATTACAGCAACGTTGACGACATAATAGAGTAATTTTTCGAGAACAGGTAAATTAAGCCATTTAGATAAAACGAAAAATGTCATGAAAGCAAAACTTCCATAAAGAAGGTCCATTGCGCGTGTATTCCAAAAAAAGGATAGAAGATAATACACGATAATGGCGATGATGATAATTTCGATAGCCGGTATAATCAGCTGAATGAACCACATAAATTCCTTATTTCATTGCCTCTATTAAATCAATAATTTCTCGGTGTTCCTTAACGTCATGAACTCTTATGAAGTTTATATCACTTCTAATAGCAAGCGTATTTGCTGCTAATGTTGCTGCTAATAGTCCTTGGTAATCTTTATGGATTAATTTCCCAAGAAATGACTTACGGGAAAGTCCAACAAGTACAGGAAATCCGAGTTTTTGAATTTCGTGCAAATTCTGTACAATTTTAACATTATCGGCAACCGTTTTTCCAAATCCAAAGCCAGGATCGATGATGATGTTCTCCTGTTTAATCCCTATCGATAATAAATATTCGATTTTTTCTTTAAACCATGAACATAGAAAAGAAATGATTCCTTCTTTATAAAAGGGTTGGTTTTGCATGGTTGCTGGAGTTTCGTGCATATGCATAATACAGATAGGTACTTGTGATTGAACAGCAACTTGGCACATTTTAGGATCTCGAAAACCCGAAACATCATTAATTAGTTGTGCTCCTTCTGAAAGTGCAGCTAATGCAACCTCACTTTTCATTGTGTCGATAGATATAGGAATGGGAATTTCTTTTTTTAGTGTTTTCAAAACATTAATGACGCGTTTCAACTCTTCTTCAACTGAAATAATTTGAGCATTTGGTCGTGTTGATTCACCCCCGATATCAAGCCAATCAGCACCTTCTTCATAAATTTGGATGCCTCTTTTAATGGCTTGCAATGGATCAAACCATTTTCCTTGGTCATAACAAGAATCGGGTGTAACATTTAATATACCCATGAGCTTGGTTTTATTCATTGCAGCTTTTCCTCATTTTAAATACGATGATTATAGAGGAAAATAGACTTTTTAGCCACGAAGGTATGAATAATGAGTGCATTAATAGAATTTTTTAAAAGTGAACAATTTATTGCTTTTTTTGCAGCTACGATGATTTTTATAATCACGATATTTTTAGTTGCAAAGCAATGGATAGGATTTTCGATGGCCTTATTGTTTCTCTTATTTGCACTGATCACAGGATTTGTGATTAATCACCATGAAGCGATTAAACATTATTTTATTCGACCGCCTGTCAGTCAAGAAAATTCTATCAATTATGATCAAACTGAATTTCGAACTCAAGTGAAATTGGCGGTTGATGATTTACAGAAAGAGCTTTCAGTTGAAAAGGAAAATATCCAGCAAGTAATGAATCAAGTGCAGGAAATTTTCGGAATTCTAGATGCTGAAAAGAATAAGTTAGAAAACTTTATTGAAGAGACGCGCGAGCATTTTAAGCAAGAAAACTTAAATGACGCAATCAACCAATAACGCATAAAATTTCAGATGCGATCCCTTAACTTATCATTATTTTGTGAATGACTCGCTTGAAAATACCGTCCTTTCAGGACTCGATGTTGTTTTAACCTATCCCTAGGCCTCCACTTCTCTCCGACCTAGGTGAGTGTGGCCTATTTGAGTTGGAAAGTGAAACTCATGCTTATCTGAAGGTAATCAGCAGGCTGTCTCGGCCTGAATCTACTTTGGCTTTCAGGCCGGGACGGCCTG
>JAUXSJ010000056.1 GCA_030679615.1 Parachlamydiaceae bacterium
GCCTCTGCGTTAAATTGTTTCGAGAAGTAACGGCCTATCGAGTTACAAAACAATTGTTAATCAAGTTGTTGTGAACAAAAAGATGTAATTTGTAAGGGCAGGGCCTTTGCACTCCAAAATAGTGCGATTAAACAAAAAAGGAGCCTATCGTCATTATCCTACCCATCCTTTTCTATCCTGTTCATCCTGTAATTTTTTGCGACTGTGATGTTAAAAACGGAAATTAAGATGAGAACGAGGGATGCCTCGAGTTAATTCATCGGAAGAAAGGCTTTTCTTGCCTTCTAATTGGACTTCACACAGTTCAAGCCATTGACTTCCTGTGGCAATGATTAAATTTCCTTTTGTCTGATTTCCATTAACCATTGATCCTGGCGGATGAGATACATCTGTTTCATCAGAAACGACAACTTTGGATCTGCTAATTTTTAAACGTTTTTTTTCTCCTTTCACAGTCACATAACACCAAGCACCGGGAAAAGGATTGACTCCTCTAATTAAATCATGAATTGCCTGTGCAGATTCATTCCAATCAATCTCACAATCTTCCAATTCAATCTTATGTGCAAAAGTGACTAAAGAAGGATCCTGAGGAAAACTCTTAGGACTTCCATTCTCAAATTCTTTAATGGTATCTAATAAAAGGCGTTTCCCTGCTTCACATAATTCTTGATCCAGTTCACCATACGTCATTTCAGGGCCAATTGTAACAATTACCTGATTGATCATATCTCCTGCATCCATTTTTTTTACCATATGAATGACAGTTAAACCCGTTTCATTCTCACCTTCCATAATCGCACGTTGAATTGGCGCAGCCCCACGATATTTCGGTAACAAACTTGCATGAAGATTTATGCACGCTAAACGGGGCATATCGAGCAAATGCTGTTTAATAATTTCTCCATAGGCAACTACAACAAAAAGATCAGCTTGATGAGCAGCAAGAATTGGAGCAAATTCTAATGAAGAAACTAGATCTGGTTGATAAATGGGTATTTCATCATTGAATGCTTGTGCAGCCATTTTAACTGGAGTAGGACTTGGCGACCCTGAACGTCCTTTGGGACGATCAGGCTTTGAAACGACAGCCACAATTTGGATTCCTTGCTGCAATAAGTATTCTAAAACATGGGCTGCAAATAAAGGTGTTCCAAAATATATGACGCGCATCTTTACACAAGTCTTTTGTTTTACAGGATTTAAGTTGTTTCTGAATCTTCTTCGTCATCTGCCTGGGGGATTTCTTCTTCTCCACCTTGCAATCCCATTAAACCACGACGTGTTTGACGACAGAATTCAATGAAATGTTGAATCTCAGGAAGAAGAACTAACTCTTCTTCGATAACTTGAAGAGCATCTTTTAGATGCATTTGTGAACGATAAATATATTTAAAGGCTTTGCTTAGTTCTTTTCGAGTATCTAAAGGAATTCCATGCCTTTTCAAACCAATGATATTTAATCCGCCAAATTTATAAGGGATACCACCACCAATTGTATAAGGAGGGATATCATGAGTCACTCGACTCATTCCACCAACCATAGCGTAACGACCGATACGAACAAATTGATGAATAGGCGTGAGGCCTCCAATAATTGCAAAGTCCTCGACTGTTACATGTCCAGCTAAAGTGGCATTATTACTCATGATGACCCGATTTCCCACCTTGCAATTGTGTGCAATATGGCAATAAGCCATGATTAAACAATGGTCCCCTACTTCAACTGTGGAATGTTCTTGACAAGATGAATTAATCGTTACAAATTCGCGAATTTCGCAATGTTTCCCAATTTTTACAAATGTTTTTTCACCGCGATATTTTAAATCCTGAGTTTTTGTACCTATACAAGCCCCTGGATAAATAGTTGTTCCTTCACCAATGGTAGTGTATCCATCAATATAGGCATGTGATTTAATTACGACATGATCTTCAATAACCACATGTGGAGAGTTAATCACAACATAGGGTTCAATCGTGACACTCTTTCCTATTTTTGCACCTGGTGCAATAATAGCTGTGGGATGTATTTGATGTGTTTTTTCCATGAACTCTGCTTTTATTATCGATTTATTTTAAATCTCTGGAAGAAGTGAATCTATTCAGAGACAAATTTTTATTATTAATATTAAATTTGATTTTTGTCTACGAATACAAACCCTATTTCTGCCTCAACAGCCACTTTATCATTTACTAGGGCTTCTGCTTTAATTCGCCCCCCTTTTTGACTAAAATGAAGGCCAGTTCCTCTTAAATAAAGAATATCACCCGGTTTCACCGGTTGTCGGAATTTAGCATTATTCACACTTAATAAAATGGCTATTTTGTCGCCCGGTGATTTTAAATGAACTAAAATTCCTCCCGCTTGAGCTAATGCCTCAAGAATAAGGACGCCTGGCATGATAGGAGTTTCAGGAAAATGACCTTGAAAAAATGCTTCGTTTATCGAAACATTTTTCTGTGCTAAAACAAACCCTTTTTCTAAATCAATTTCAAGAACACGATCTACAAGTAAAAAAGGGTATCGATGTGGTAAAATCTTTAGAATCTGTTTAATATCTAATGACTGATTAGAATCTGAATGAGTATCCATTAATGATTCTCCATCGTTATATAGTTTAATAATTTCCGAGCAAATGCCACATTGGACGCATGTCCAGATCGAATAGCGATAATATGTGCGTGAAAATCAAATCCCGTTAAAAAAAGGTCTCCTATTAAATCCAAAATTTTATGGCGCGCCATCTCATTTGGAAAAAATAATCCTCCTTTACTCAAAATAACATCCTCTTTTATCACTACAGCATTGTCAAGACTTCCTCCCTTAATAAGACCTCTGTCCATTAAAGCAGAAATTTCTTTATATAGAGCAAAAGTTCTGCATGGAGCAATTTCACTTTTAAAGTTTTCTTCATTAATCACAAGAGTGTGAAATTGCGCTTTTAAAAAATTGACATCTGGGTAACTCAAGGTATAACTAATGCGATATTCATCATATGGCAGTGCAATAATTTGTATTTCTTCATCTGAAAAATAAATGGGCTGTTCAATTTTCACAATAGGCACCGTTTGACTTTGCTCAATGACTCCCACTTTTTCAATCATTTCGACAAAAACATCTGCACTTCCATTGCCTATCGGTGGCTCTATATTAGAAATTTCAATGCATAAATTATCAATTTGATAGGCTTTAATGGCTGAAAGAACATGTTCAACTGTATGGACACGAATGTCATTAATTCCAATTGTGGTGCTTCTAGATGTGTCTTGAACATACTCAACCGTAGCCGGAATGATGGGTTGCCCTGGAAGATCCACACGCTTAAAATAAACTCCCGTTCCTTCTTTTGCAGGACAAAACCTTAAATTAACTTCTGTTCCCGTGTGAATTCCAATCCCTGAAAAAAAGGATTCTTCCTTCAAAGTCCGTTGTTTTCTCTGTAGTGTTTTTAATGCCGGATTTACAGCTGCCACTTAGGCTCCCTTCTTAAAATCTAAATATGATCAACAAGATTAGTAAAACTTTCTAATTTAATCAAGAAGATTGAATCGGCTAAATTGCAAGATTTAAACAAAATTAATACTTGGTTAACAAAAAATTAACATAAATTTTTAATAATTTATTTTATTTATTTATAATTAATTAATAAAATGTTAAAATTTAAACATTAAAACATAAAAAGGAAATAATAAAATGAATTTATTTACACAAATTGCAAAATTAATTCCATTTAATAGTAATCAACAACCAATAAAACCGGCTCAACCACCATTAGATAAATGTAGTGCGATCGTTGCTTGTATTGCATTAAATACAATTTTTAGTTTTGTAGCAGATAAAGCGATTAATTATTTGAATCATGATGAAAAATCAGAAAATAATATATCCTTACGTGATCCCGAAGATCCAGTTCTAGAAAAAAATAAATACACAAACAGTGGTTTATATTTAGCTTGCATGTTGATTGTAAATATCGTTGTGATTTCGAAGTTTTTTTCTATTTCACCAGCCAAACCGAGTTTGATTGCTGCGTCAGTTTTAACTGTGGGTCGTCATGTATATAGAGATTGGTGTCAAAAGAATACTTTAAAAGACGCGAATATTTATGGTTTATAAAACAAGATCACAACCTAAAGGCGGGAAATCGGGGTCTGGCTTGTGATTTGTAATTTGAGATTTACACAAAATTTTTTCTAAAATTCATTTCTCAAATTGCAAATCGCATGCCTGACCCCAGTGGAGCATACATTAAAAATTAACGATGGAAACGATATA
>JAUXSJ010000088.1 GCA_030679615.1 Parachlamydiaceae bacterium
TTGGGCCTGAAGGATTCTCGCTTAAAGTAAATTAATATAATTACTTAAGGTTAAATACTTTAAAAATCACACTCAAAGATAAAATCCTTCAGGCCCAACGGGCCGGCATTTCATAGCCCAGGTCGAAGCAAAGCGGAGGCCTGGGTAAACGTAAAATAATCATCGAGTCCTGAAAGGACGGCATTTTATGCTTACGCATCAGTTTAGTAATAACAATTTTTTTTAACTTAATACCATTGGGCTGAAGCCTGTGGCTATATGCTTTCGCCCCATTCGCGGCTTTTTTATAAGATGCAAAAGGCTTAAATTAACAGTATTGACTGAACTTTTACAAAAAAAATTATACTATAAAGCGCAAAACTTCGACTTTATGTTTCATCAAGCTTTCGTTTCATGATTTTAGATATGACCGCTTAATTTGACTAACTTAAATCACTCCCTTTACATTTACTCGACTACGATTGCCTTTTAATTGCTTATTGAGAGTATAACGTGGTTTACGTATATTTCCGTCTACAGAAATTGTAAAAAACTCCGATAGTTTAAAAATTAAATTATAATGCTTCATTCGAAACTGAACAGACATATTCCCATCAAAATCAATCCACGATTGATTTCCATCTGCTAAATAAAACTTCGAGCCTCTACCCTCACTATAAACATCTTTGAAGCGTGTTAAATAAAATCTATCTCCTGACAAATTAAAAAGAATCGTACCTGTAACAGGATTAAAAATATTCGGGTCTAATCCTAATCTTAAAATAATTTCAGCAGGAATTGTCAATAAAGGATGGGTATTATTTTTTTTTGCATTTAAAAATTGTAAAATTCCCTCTCCTTGCCATGTTTGAACATTCTCTAACTCCCCATAAATTTTTGACATCGTTATTTTTTTAAATACTAAAGAACGGAATTTAGGGTTTGTTTTTACAGTTTGTTTATTAGGATCTAATGATTCAAGTAATGTAGGCCTTGCTTCTTTTATTCTTAATTCTGGAATTAGAAAAATCCAATTTTCTTGAAAATCATATTACATTTTTTGTAATCTAAGTTGAGGCATAAACAATGACCCTGCTTTATCCTCTACTATTAATTGATCAATAGACAAATGATCAGGTTGATAATACACATCTCCGTTAAGCTGTTCAAATCTGTAGTCTTTAAAAACAAACGGAGAGGACTTTAATTGCCCTTGTAAAAATAAAATCTTTGAAAGAGATGTTCCTAATCGAAAATCTAGCCAAGCTCTTCCTGTAAATGTAAAAGGGGCATTTAGTTTTAATTGTTGAATTTTTTCAGCGAATGCTTGATGTAATGAAAAAGCCAAAAGATTAGGCTGAGCAATGACTTCTCCAATTAAAGAAGGGACTGTAGATTGATTTAATTCATTTTCATTTCTTTGAAAATTAAAATTACATCCTGAAAATTCTCCTTGGAGAGATTTTAGTGAAAATCCTTCTATCCATTTCTTATCCCATTCAATTTCTAAAGGTTGATAATCCACACGAGAACTTGCTAGTAAATCAATGAGTTTTAAAGTTCCTCTATTTTTTGAAAGGCGTTCAATTTGTCCAATTACGCGAAAAGGCGTGCGTTCTAAATGAGAAAGAATATTAAACTGATATTTTTCTTTCTTCATGCTTAATTTAATATCTTCAATTTCAAATTGAGAAGGGGCTTGATTATAACTTTGAAGTGTAAAATCCATTCTTTTTAAATGAATATTTTTACACCCTTTGATATCGACATAAAATGGGTTTAAAAAATTGATCGAATTATTTTTTACAATTAACCCCTCTGTATTAACCTGCAGATAAGCTTTCAAACCTTTTAAAAGTGTAGTCAATGAAAAATCCCATTCAATTTTCCCCTTAGCTTCTAAAATGCCTTTTGGAGTCCAATCAAAGTTTATCGATTCAAATTGATCCAACTTTGAAAGCTTCTCAAGATCAATTGAACTAAAGTTAAGCTGCGCATCAAGAAAATAGCGATCTGAAAAGTATTCTCCAGCTAAACCCAATAAAAGAATCTCTTCAAATTTCAATCCTAGAAAGGGTATCTTCCAACTTTTATCTTTTTTTTCAATTTCTGCATAAGCTATCCATCGATCCAATTGGAAATGATCGATCATCCATTTTTCATTGAGATATTTTCCCTTAACAAAGAGTTGATGACTCTGGTCATTTTTTTTTAAAGGATTACATGATAAATCATAATGAAATGAAAAATCCTTTGGTTCATAACTTAAAACAAATTGTGCTTCTCCCTCAATCCTATCCAAGTGATTTATCCTTTGAATAAATTCTGAAGATAATCCAAATATTCCAGTGCGTTGAAAACGATATAGATCATGCATTAAATGATTCACATCAAAATGAGACTCGCACCTTAAAGAAACAAGAGATGACCAATCCTTAACGATGCATTCCCAATTTTGAAGATAAAAGCTACTAAGGTGGGATAATCGTGTGTTAATATTGATCTGATGCAACCCTTTTGTTAGGTTAGTTGAGAAGGCTACAATTTTCGCTAACTCTTTTTCTTGATCAATCACGGAAAGATTCAATTCGATATCTGGGTTTTCCAAATTATTTAAACGGATAAACTCTCCTAATAATTCATATTCCTCTGATTGAGACGTAGTTCCCACATGAATAATGCCTTGTATATCAGAAAAGGTTAATAATTCTTTTGAATGATCATATTCTATTTCGGTAGAAATATCAGTGATAACAGGAGTTGATTCATCGAATTTTATTGCCCCATTTTTCAATTGTCCTTTAAAAGTTGCTAATAGGTCATGTTTTTTTGGAAA
>JAUXSJ010000096.1 GCA_030679615.1 Parachlamydiaceae bacterium
ACAAAGTCGAGTCTGTGGTCTCTGTGGTAAGAAATTTTAAGCGACGTTTAAGATTGCAATAGGCTTAACTTAACACCATTGGCGATGCCCTGGATTATTGCAATTTGAGTCTTTCAAAACGATACATTCACAGAAACATAAGGCCCCTGAAAATCTACTTTTGTCAACATATTATCTGCAGAAAAACCTGAGCCATTTCCTGGAAATTGAATGCGATTAATCAAACAAAAATAGCTTAGATAATCGTATCCTAATTCAATTTCGACTGCATAAGATTTCAAAGAAAACGAATGACTCATCCTTAATTTTGTTTCCCAAAATGGAAACACTTTACATAATTTTTGGGGATCAAATCGACCCACATAATGATCATAAGAACTGTTCAATGAAGGCATTTTAAAATGAGCTTCGGATTGTTCAATTAATAATGCTCCAATAATATCTAATTTCAAAACAAATAATCGAGTCATTTGATAAATAAATTTAAATCCTAGTTCAGGTCCTAGCCCCCATGTATGAGATTTTTCTCTTAAAGTGCCCGATTGAAATTGACTGTTCCTTTTAGTGGAAAGCCGCACATGATGATGATAATCCATCCATACATAATGCAGCCCTAATTGACATGAAAGACTAAATGGACAAATGATAAATACCGGAAAATCAATCGATAAATTACCTGAATAATAATTTAAAAAATGCTTCGAAGTTAATACCCCAGAGATCTTTGATACCCTTTCCGCCTCTAAGATGGATGAAGAACTAGAAGGATTTAATGATTCTAAAAATGAAGCTAAGCTTATTGTTCGTTTATTCTGAGCTGGAATATAAGTGAACTGTAACTTCACATTTTCAAATAACCAACAAGGTAATGATAATCGATAATTAGCCCCTAAACGATACCCGCTTGAATAACTAAACTTATTACTTTTTCCAGGACCACTTGGTTGCAAATTAAATGCATGCTGACCATTACTAACAGGAACTGCAATCGAGTTGTTTTCTAATATAGGTTGTAAATAAAGATAATCGGCTTCAAAAGCAAATCGATTACATTGATTGTTGTTAATTTCGCAAAATGCAGTTCCTAAAATTAATAACTGACTAAATATTAATCCAATAAAATATTTATGAATGAAAAATTTTAACGGATTTTCATTTTTAGTCATTAACAACCTCTTTATTCATTCTAAAAGCGATAATACACTTGTGCCCAAATTCCATCTGCATTCCATAATCTTGAACGATGAAACAATCCTGAAACTTCAACTCCCCAATACCTTGCAAATTCATGTTTCCAATTAACCGCTAATTCAAATGAGGGATTATGCGCAGTATCATTTTCACCAGTAATCTTTATGTCAATAAACCTTTGAGGAGCTTCACAATAATTAAACCACGCATAATTATATCTAAACTCAAAAGTGATTGCCCCTGCATAATAATGCTTAGGTGTCCAATAGGGATGAATAATATTAACCACTTTTCCTTCGGAATTAATAATTCGAGTTTCATGCGCCGTATTGCGATAATTTGCATTTAAAATGATCTTAAAAACTTTAGGGTCTTCTGAAAATTGATAGGAACCAAATAAATTAATGTGATCTAAACTATTGCTATCATTATACTCAAGGTGTTCATAGGTTGTTGACACAGTCATGGCATGAGATGCTGCTTTTAATGTGACCCAGCAATTCTTAGATTGAATACCTTGTTTAAGTGTAAAGTAATTATAGATTTCATTTTTTCTTTCAAAACCAATCCCTATATTGCCATAATCATAAACATTAAACCAAAGATTGCTTATGCAAGTATAACGTGAGGGAAATAGATGAAAATAATTCTTGTAAGTCCCACTGATAAATCCTTTCACATATCCATTAAAGATATGGTCCAACTCAATGGTTTGTCCTTCAGCGGGATAGTATTTTTCTTTAAAAAACGGATACTCTAGCCATTCATTTTGGATAAATCTAAAATGGGTATTACATTGAGGAGACCATTCAAAAATCTCATCAAGCTGTTGTCGTGCAATCTGTGAATTAGCAAATTGCCCCGATCCTTTTTCAGTCCAGTAACTATAATTTAACTGAACAAGAGGGTGTTCTCGCAAAAGATTTCTTGTAAGAGCCATCTTCACTAAACTATTATTGGGTTCAATATTAAGAATATGTAAATATAGTTGCCTTGAACAATGACACAATCCTAAACTACAAAAATCTTGCGCATATCCATAAAGACCTTCCAAATTACCAGGATTCAAATTGGCTAGTTCTTGATAAATAGGTAAAGCATGCATAAAATAATTTTGCCAATCATAATTTTTTGCATCTCTTTCCAAACGTATCCTTTTCTGAATTAAATATAATGACCAATATTCTAATGTAAAAGCTTCTAAGTAATCATCGACTAATTGACAAGACTCTTTCTCTTTTTGAATGAAATCTATAAATGCTTCATATGTTGTATAATTTGCTAAAAAAGAAGATAAAGCTGTACGGCAATTATCTTTTTCCTTTAGTACGATTAATGCATCATAAAAAAGAACATCAACCGATGGTTCTATAAGGGATTCATAGGTTTGCATCGACAATTCAAAATATTTTCCCCAATAAGCAACCCTTGCTTTTTCTTTTCTTGGAACTGGATCTACTGGATTTAATCCAATAATTCGATCATACCATTCCATCGAACAACTATACATTTTTGACCATGAGTATACACGAGCCACTTCAAGCATAATTTTTGATGCTTGTGGAAAATCTTCTAAAATTGACAAGTATTTCTCTTGAGCTTTGTCATATTGATATTGTGAAGAAAAAGCTGCTGCTAATCCAATTTTAGCTGAATAATAATTTGGATCAATTTCTAAAGCTTTTTCGTAAATTTCAACCTTTCCACCCAGACCTATTTCAGCATAAGCACGATCCCACTCCACTAAACTTTTAGGATCGTTTTTAGAGTTGATCACATTTTGCACAAAACCATTTGAGTAGACATCACTTCCTGCCAAATAAAATTGAGCTTGAATCGAGTCCGGATTTATTTCTAATGCACGTTGAAAACTCTTTTGAGCTTCTTCACAATTTCCTAATTTTAAATATGCTTTTCCTTTTCCTATAAGTGAATCGATATAAACTGCTGAATTTTCATTGATTCTATTGTATTGATCTAATGCTTGAACATAATTTTCACTTTTATATAAAGCTTCACCTTTTAAAAGTATTACAGATTCCTCTTCAGACTTCACCTCTAATGCTCTATCAATTAGATCCAAAGCTGCATTGAAATCTTTTTCAATCATTTTTAGAATGATTAATGCCTGAAGTATTTCCACATCATAAGGATTTTTTAAAAGCAACTTTTTATATATTTCTTCAGCTTCTTCATACCGTTGAGCGCTAACATATGTCCAAGCTAACTGTAGTGTTAAAGCTTTTGAATCAGGTTGTTTACATAAACCTGATTTATAAATAAATTCTGCTTTATAAAAGCTACCTATAAGCATGTAAACACTTGCTAGATCCATCCAAATAGATTCTTTTTTATCACTTAATGTCAAAGCTTTTTCTAAAAGAGTGAGACTCTCCTTTGCATGTTCAAGCCCCAATTCAGCATGAGCAGCTGCAACGAGTAACTCAGGGTCATTAGGTGTGAATTCAATTGCAAAATATAAATAATGCAATGCGGGATGGTATTGCTTTTTTTGAGTATAAAGACGACCAATCTCAAGAAGAAGTTGTATATCCTCTGGCTTTTTTTCTAATAAGTAATGATATAGCTCAAGAGCTTCATCAAATTGTTTAAGCCTTGAAAGAACTCGAGCTAGCTCAAATCGAGCTTCCTCGTCATCGATAAAATTTTCTTTTTCAACGATACTCTGTGGAATATTTTTCTTAAATTGATTAGATGGTGTCTCTTTAAGGTTATTAATTTGAAAAGTGACTGGTTTTTGATAAACTAACTGAGATAAAATTGTTTCAGCATCTATCAAATTTTCTTGATCAATAAAAATGCGACTGACTTCAAACCAAGCTAGGTTGTCATTTGGCTTTTCATTTAAAACAATCAATAATAATTCTAAAGCTTCGTTTTTAGTTTTTTGTTTATGCGACAAAATTTTAGCTAGTTCGAATTTTGCTGTGATTTCACTAATCGAATTTTCTGAGTCAACAATTGTTTGATCAGAATAAACACGAACGGCGATGCAACTTAAAATAAAAAAAATCGTGACTAAAGGAGCTTTCATTCTAAAGTTTTTTTCCACTCCTGTACAGCCTCTTCATCTTCACCTGCCCATGTTAATACTTGAGCGTAATGTCTTCTCACTTGAATATCGTTAGGTAAATTCTTTAGTATGATTCGATAATGATAAATTGATTCATCATATCGTTTTTCCCAAGATAGTAACTCAGCCAATTTTAATCTCACAATATTATCACTAGGAAACTGTTCAAGGTAAGGGACATAAATTTTTTCAGCTAAATCATAGTTTTTATTTTTACGATAAATATCGGCTAGAACAATCCACGTCGCATCATCTAAATTTTCAGGGGAGATATTTAGCAACTCTTCTAAAGCTTGATCTGTTTTACCTTGATAGAAGAGCACCTTTGCTAATTCTTTTTTAACTATGAGAGAATCTGGTTTTTTTTCTATTAAAATTTGGTATTCCTTCAAAGAATCATCATAACGTTTTAAATAACTTAATACTCTTGCTAACTCTAAGCGTGCTTCCCAATCATTAATTTCATCTTCTGTGTTTAATATGTCTTGTTGTTGTTCAAAAGAAGGTTGAGGGCCGGGTTCTACAGCCATTGCTAACCTTTGAAGCCATGCAAAATAGATGATAAAACCATAAAGTATAATTAAAGTTTTACTTTTCATACCCCTTTGACTCCAATCGATTGCAGTGTCCAAAAAAATCAATACTACTTTTAGCATCTCAATTCTTTTGCTATAATTATTTATTAAATTCAAGGGTTCTCATTGCTTTTTCAAAAAGTCTATAATAAGATAAAAAATTCAACAAAGGATGAATTGAGTAATGAATCAAACGGATGTCTTCCGATTTCCTTTTATTGGATGCCGAGAGGATGGTGAACCTTTTGAATACATGCTACTTGATATTGATCAAGAAAAAGCAACTATAGCTATTTATAGATGGATGGTTAGTCATTTTAATTTAGATTTGAATGAGAAAATCTATTTATTTATTCCAAGTGTTTTAACCCTAATCTATCAATTTCGAAAAAATACACCTGGTATTGTGAGCCTAGTAAAGAAAGACGAACAAGAAGATGCATTTTTTTATGAAATATCCTTTAATCAGGACGTGTCATCCAATCCAAATATCAAAAACATTCAAGAATTAGCTCTATCATTGCCTGGTGAGGGATCCATTTCTGAAATGCTCATTCAGCTTGTTAAAGATTCGATTATTTTGAAACAAGGGATTCGCGTTTACTTAAAGCATCTTGCTCCCTATTTTTCTAGAATTGTAGATTACTCTTTAGAA
>JAUXSJ010000104.1 GCA_030679615.1 Parachlamydiaceae bacterium
TCAAAGCAGCGAAGGTCTAAAGAAGGTAATCAGGCCGTCCCGGCCTGATAGCCAAAATAGATTCAGGCCGAGACAGCCTGCTGATTACCTTCAGATAAGCATAAGTTTCACTTTCCAACCAAAAGAGGCCACACTCTCGCCTGGGTAAGCGTAAAATAATCATCGAGTCCTGAAAGGATGACATTTTAAATCGAGAGATCTACTGAACGTTTACGAGTATTCTATACTTTCTGTAGTTAAGTGGTCGCAATAAGCTTAAATTGGCATCATTGTGTGAGCGTTTACCTTAATTTTTCTTAATAATGAATATGCGGTTCTTTTTGCATCAAAATCACCATTCGTTTCCGTGAAAAAGATTCCAAATGAGTGATTTTTTTATAAAACAAAAATGTATCTTGATCTGATTTTAATTCTATAGTTAGATCTGCATTAAATAGAGGGTGACTAAAGCAATCTATATTAATTTTTATATTTGTATTCATTTTTTTATTCTTAATTACAATCAATTTCTGATATTTCAAAAAAAATGATAAAATATAAATCCAATTTATTCCATGTGTAACTCTTTCACTAGATTCATCACAAAAAGATTGACTAAAGAATTTTTTTCACGTACATAAAGAAAATATTTTAACGACTTCTGGAATAAAATGATCATTGAAAACAAAAAAAAATTTATTTTTATTTTCTCTTTTATCAGCCTATTTTTATTTTTTTCTTCATGTGAAAAAAAAGCTCCTCCGCAAAAAATTCCACCTGTACCCGTTTCGGTCCTTAAAATAGAACCAAAAACAATTCCAGCTACTTTTCAATACATTGGGGTCATTTATAGTTCGCATGAAGTGGAAATTCGAGCAAGAGTCACAGGCTATTTAGAAGAAATAGCTTATGTTGAAGGATCTTTTGTCAATAAAGGAGATCTCTTATTTCAATTAGATCCAAGACCTTTTCAAGCTACATTAGCGCAAATGAAAGCTTTAGTCGCTAACCAAAAAGCGGTGTTATGGCAAGCAACACGAGCTGTATCTCGCTATAAGCCCTTATACGAACAAAAAGCCGCTAGCCAAAGAGATTTAGATAATGCAATGGCAGCTGAAATGTCTGCAGAAGCTGAAGTTTTATCTGCTCAAGCTCAAGTAGAGGCAGCTGAAATCAATCTTGAATATACAACAATTCGTTCTCCAGTTTCTGGTTTATCATCTCAAGCAAAATATCGGGTTGGATCTTTAATTTCACAAGAACAGCAGAATTTATTAACAACTATTTCAGTTGTAGATCCGATTTGGGTTGAGTTTAGCGTTTCTGAACAAGATGTTCTTAAAGCTCAACAACTCAGAAAAAATGGAAAAATGATTTTTCCTGATAATAATGAATTTGAGGTCGAATTGGTGTTGGCCGACCAAACAATTTTTCCAGAAAAGGGACTTGTAAATTTTTCAGCTCCTACATATAGCCAACAAACGGGCACACTCGTTGTTAGAGCGGTTTTAAAAAATCCAGGTAATGAATTACTACCTGGACAATTTGTAAGAGTTAATTTGCAAGGGGCTATCAGGCCCGATGCCATTTCAATTCCTCAAAAAGCAGTTGTTCAAAGCAAAGCCGGTACTCTTGTATTTGTTGTTAAAGATGGCAAAGCAGAAATGCAGCCTATTGAAGCAGGAGATTGGGATGGCAATAACTGGATTATTAATTCTGGTTTAAAAGCAGGCGATGTAGTCATTGTTGAAGGAGTAAATAAAGTTTTGCCTGGTACACCTGTTACTATTAAAGAAGAGTCACCAAAAGAAGTGAAACCTAGTGTATGATTTCAAGCTATTTTATCGATCGGCCAGTTTTTGCTTCAGTTCTTTCTATCATTATTACATTAGCAGGACTATTTGCATTAAAAGCCCTTCCAATTGAACAATATCCAAACATTACACCTCCACAAATACAAGTATCAGCTACTTATCCCGGTGCGGATGCTACAACTGTTGCGTCAAGTGTGGCAGCTCCTTTAGAACAGCAAATTAACGGTGTGGATAACATGATTTACATGTATTCACAAAATGCTTCTACAGGCGACATGGTTTTAAGTGTTTTTTTTGATATTGGAACTGACATTAACATGGCTCAAGTCAATGTACAAAATCGCGTCAGCATTGCAATGCCACAACTTCCTTTGCAAGTTCAATATCAAGGGATTGTTTTAAAAAAACAAACTCCCACTATTTTACTTCTTGTAAGTGTTGAATCCCCAGATGATCGATACGATAATATTTATATCAGTAATTATGCTCAGATAAATTTAGTGAATGAGATTTCTCGATTACCTGGCGTGAGTAATGCGGTTATTATTAATGCCCGCAATTATGCAATGAGAATTTGGATTCGCCCTGATCGATTAGCTCAATTAAAGCTAACTGCTGAAGATGTTGTTAATGCAATTAAAGAACAAAATCGTGATTTTACTGCAGGAATGTTAGGCACTCCACCTATGGCGTCACCTGTTCCTTTAACCCTACCCATCACAGGCTTAGGACGTTTAGACGAACCTCAAGAATACGAAGATATCATTTTAAGAGCTAATACAGACGGATCTTTTGTTCGTATAAAAGATATTGGCTACGTGGAACTAGGGGCTCAATCTTATGATGTGAATGGAAAATTAGACGGAAAAGAATCTCTACTCATCGCCATTTATCAAGAATTTGGAGCTAATGCATTAGACGTTGGAGAATCAGTAAAAAAAACAATGGAACGTGCCGCTGCCAGTTTTCCACCTGGTCTTACCTATCGAATCCCATATGATACAACTGACTTCATTATACAATCCATAACAGAAGTAGTAAAAACAATTTTCGAAGCTGCTGTCTTAGTATCATTAGTTGTTTTGATTTTCCTTCAAAACTGGCGTGCTACATTGGTTCCTGTCATTGCGATGATTGTCTCTATTATAGGAACCTTTGCAGGAATGCATGTTGTTGGTTTTTCTTTAAATACATTAACATTGTTTGGATTAGTGTTAGCCATCGGAATTGTGGTTGACGATGCGATTGTTGTGATTGAAAACGTCGAAAGAAACATGCGGGATTTTGGCATGAGTCCTCGTGAAGCTTCACACAAAGCAATGGAAGAAGTTTCCGGTCCCGTCGTTGCCATTGTATTCGTTCTTTGCGCAGTATTCATTCCTGTGGCTTTTTTAGGAGGTATTGCCGGACAACTCTATAAACAATTTGCCATTACCATTTCCGTGTCCGTCGTCATTTCAGGAATAGTTGCTTTAACTCTAAGCCCTGCTTTAGCAGCCATTTTATTAAAACCTCATACAAAACCTGGAAGATTAGCTGAATGGTTTAATCGAAATTTTGATCGCTTTACCAATGGTTATATCAAAGGCACAAAATGGATTTTATCTCATGCCTGGTTCGGACTTCTTTTATTTGCAGGTGTTATTGCTGTTTTAGTTTTCCTAGCGATGCGCATTCCAACAAGTTTTATTCCTAACGAAGACCAAGGCTATTTAATTGCCGTTAACAACATGCCGGATGCTTCAAGTTTGGACAGAACAGACGCTGTAGACCAAAAAATTACTGAAATTGCACTGAAAGAACCTGGTGTCCGAGATGTCACTTCTCTAACAGGATTTAGCTTATTAGAAAGCTTAAACCGTATTCAAATTGGGACAAATTTCATTACTTTACAGGATTGGAGTAAACGCGAAGCACCTGATTTACAAGCTAGTGCCATAGCCATGAAACTTAATAAAAAGTATTCTCAAATTGCCGATTCACAAATTTTTGTGTTTAATCCTCCCGCCATTCAAGGTTTAGGAACTGTAGGTGGATTCGAATTTTGGATTGAAAGTCGCGGGGATGCGACGATGCAAGAAATTGAACAAGTCACGCGTGATTTAATTAAAAAAGCAAGTGAGCGACCTGAACTAACCAATTTGACAACGGCTTTACAATCCAATAATTTAGAATTATTTATCGATTTAGATCGATCTAAAGCTCGAGCATTAAATGTACAAATTGGAGATATTTTACAAACACTTCAGATTTTCTTTGGATCAATCTATGTCAATTTATTTAATAAATTTGGACAAGTTTATCAAGTAACCGTGCAGTCCGAGCCAGCTTATCGAGCTTTTATTAACAATCTAGGCGATATGTATGTTCGTTCATCAAAAGGAGATATGGTCCCTCTTCGCGGATTAATACAAACTAAATATTCACGTGGACCAAGTTTAGTAAGTCGATTTAATGGATATTGGGCGGCAAAAATTATTGGTAGTACTGCACCTGGCTATAGTTCGGGCCAAGGTATGGCTGCAATGGCTGAAGTAGCTAAAGAAAATCTTCCCGATCAAATGACTTTTGCTTGGAGTGGTCAGGCTTATCAAGAACAGGCATTAGGAGGAACATCCTTCGGGATTTTATTCATTGGTGTTTTGATGGTGTTTTTGATCCTTGCCGCTTTATATGAAAGATGGTCCCTTCCTTTTGCTGTCATTTTAGCTGTTCCTTTCGGATTAATGGGAGCCTTCGTTGCAATTTGGCTTAGAGGCATTTCAAATGACGTTTATTTCGATGTGGGCTTAGTCACTTTAATTGCATTAGCCGCAAAAAATGCGATCTTGATTGTTGAATTTGCCATTATAAAACGAGAAGAAGGAAAAGGCGTTCACGATTCAGCCATTGAAGCTGCAGGACTTCGATTCCGAGCAATTTTAATGACTTCTTTAACCTTTATTTTAGGCGTCGTTCCATTATTAATTAGTAAAGGTGCGGGTGCAGCGAGTCGTCATTCTGTAGGAACAGGTGTTTTTGGTGGAATGATTGCTGCAACTGCGTTGGCTGTTTTTTTAGTTCCTCTCTTCTATAAACTTATAGATCAAGTCGTAGAAAAGAGAGATAGAAAAAAAAGACCTCCAAAAAATGATAATATAAATTTAGATGATAATCACCCTTCATTACCTAATGGAGGATCTTAGTGAGCAGAATTAACAAATATTTAAAATTTTCACGTTATTTGTTATTTGGATGCTCTCTCCTTACCCTTCATTCATGTGTAGTATTATATGATCGTTATCAAAGACCTAGCCTTGAAATGCCGGAAAAATGGAGACTTCCCGAAAATGAAGAATCCACATCTCTTAACGCAAAATGGTGGGAGCAACTTAATGATTCCGTTTTAAACGATTTAGTTTTAGAGGCCATCGAAAACAACAAAGATATTAAAATTGCTATCGCAAGAGTTGATGAATTTATTGCGAGAGTTGGAGTTATTAGTTCACAATTATATCCACAAATTAACGCTCAAGGCTCTGCTCTTAGACAAAGAACTTCACAAACATTAGCTGGAACACAAGATTTTGGTTCATCTTCAGGTGGCGGGATTTTTCCTTTTCCTGGAAATGGTGTTTTTCCGTTTTTTACTCCGGTTTCACCTTACGCAAATGATTATCGTGCTGTTATTAATGCTTCGTATCAACTCGATTTATTTGGAAAAATTAGAAGTGCTACAGATGCATCAATAGCTGAAATGCTAGCTCAAGCTGAAAATCAACGAACAGTTGTTTTAACAATTGTTAGTAATGTAGCAACTGCTTATGTGACATTAAGGCAATATGATGCACAATTGGAAATATCGCTTAAAACGTTAAAATCTCGTGAAGAATCATACGAATTAGCTAAAATACGATTCGAAGAAGGTCTAACATCTGAATTAGAAGTAAAACAAGCTGCCTCTGAAGTAGATGAAGCTATTATTCAAGTCATTCAGCTCCAATATTTAATTCCTGTTCAAGAAAATTTGATCAGCGTGTTAATTGGACACCCCCCCGATTTAGTTGCCAGGGGTCGTTCAATTGACGAATGGAGCTTACCTATAGATATTCCTGCTGGTCTTCCTGCTGATCTTTTAGAACAAAGACCCGACATCAAAGAAGCTGAATATCAACTCGTTGCTGCAAACGCTACAATTGGAGAAGCCCGTGCGCAATTTTTTCCTGATATTACTTTAACTGGATATTATGGATACGAAAGTGGGCAATTGCATAAATTATTTATAGACCCTTCAAGAACCTGGCAAATTTTTGGCAATCTATTGCAACCTATTTTTGAAGGTGGCCGTTTAATTAGTAATTTAGATTTGACCACAGCTATAAAGCGTCAAGCATATTATAATTACCAACAAACAGTACTAACAGCTTTAAAGGAGGCCAATGATGCTTTTATTGCTTACGAGCAATCAAAAAAAGGTGTTTTAGCTGAAATGCAGCGTGTAAAAGATTTAACGGATTATTTAAAACTAGCCACATTACAATATGAAAACGGTTTAGTTGATTATTTGAATGTTTTAGATGCGGAAAGACGATTATTTGGAGCTCAGCTTGATTTAGCGCAAGCACAAGCCTATGTCTTTACGTCGTTAATTTCCATTTATCAAGCTCTTGGTGGTGGTTGGGTATCAGATGCCGATTATTTGGCTACTCTTGCAGAAAAAAGCCAATGTGCAAATGTAAAGCCATTTAGCCACATGTTAAATGTAAGAAGTAAAATTGTGACTAACATTGTAGATGCCACAGATGAGCCAGAATGTTAGTGCGTGCAAGCAAATT
>JAUXSJ010000107.1 GCA_030679615.1 Parachlamydiaceae bacterium
GCAAACTTTTAACAATACCACATCAATTGGGAAAACTAACTCCAGAAGCTGTTTTAAAGAAAATTAAAAATGAAAGAGCCTTTGGCAAGCATTCTACATCACCTCGAGTTTTATCTATCGCACAACCTACAGAGGTAGGGACCGTTTACTCAGTTGAAGAATTAATAGCGTTATCAAATATTTGTAAACAAGAAAATTTACTTTTTCATCTTGATGGAAGCCGTTTTTATAATGCAGTTGCCAGCTTAAATATTGATATTCATACATTAGTGAATTCGATTGAGTTAGATATCTTGTCTTTAGGAGGAACAAAAAATGGGTTATTGGGTGCAGAAGCCCTTCTAATTTTTAATCCCACATTATTTGATGGTAGCGATCACCTACATAAGCAAACATTACAATTATTATCAAAAATGAGATATCTATCTGCTCAATATATTCCATTTTTTAAAAATGATCTTTGGCGGACTCTTGCATCTCATGCAAATCAAATGGCGAAAGAAATTTCGAAGATCATTCAATCTATTCCTCAGCTTTCTTTAAATTATCCTGTTGAATCAAATCAAATTTTTTTTAAAGCTCCAGAAGAATGGATTCCATTAATTCAAGAAAAAATATTTTGTCATTTATGGGATCAAGAAAAAAAAGAAATTCGATTGATTGCTTCTTGGAATACAACTAGCGAAGAGATAAAAGAGATTGAATTAATTTTTAATCAGATTGGTAATACCTTATAGCTTTATTTTATGAGGCGTAAATATTATTTATAATAAAATGTATGTGAGTAAAATGGATTTAGGTAATTTTTCTATAAGTCTTGCTGTGAAAGATCTTCAAGCATCGAAACTTTTTTATGAAAAACTTGGCTTTACAGTTTTTGCAGGCGATGAATTGCAAAATTGGTTAATTTTGAAGAATGGTAATCACACCATAGGGCTTTTTCAAGGAATGTTTGATAAAAACATACTTACTTTTAATCCTGGGTGGGATAACAATGCTCAAAAGTTAGAAGAATTTACGGATATACGTAAGATTCAACAGCAGCTTAAAGATAAAGAGGTAAGGTTGTTGGTTGAAGCTGATGAAAATACCGTTGGACCAGCTAGCTTTATGGTCGTTGATCCAGATGGAAACACAATTTTATTTGATCAACATGTTTGAATAGTTGGGATAGTTTACCACTTACGGAAACTTTTACAAATTAAAAAATAACTTAAACAAATTTAGTATCAATGATTGTAACCTAGTCTTTAGCCTGCAAAAACAAGCCCAGGCTGAAGCCTAGGCTACAATCATTGATACTGAATTTTCTTAAGTTGATACGTATGCTGTATGGTCTATATTACCTTTAGATGATTTATCTGAACAGTTAATGTTTACTTATTTTGAATACAAATCACTTATAGCAGGCCCTGTAATCACATGTCCACAACCATCAAACCTAGAACCATGTAAGGGACAATCCCAGCTTTTTTCGCCATGATTCCATCTTAGGCAACCACCTAAATGAGGACAAAAAGCTGAATTTAAATGAATTTTATTTTCACTATCTTTATAAACAGCGATTTTTTTTACACCTTCTCTTAAGATAATTCCTTCATTCGGTGCTAATGCGTCAATCTTATCAATTTCTCCCGGAGTAAACCAATCTTTTAATTGTTCAAGAGCATTGATGTTTTCATGAAAATACTCTGCTGCAGTTGATAATGTTTTTCGAGATGGTTCATACAAGGCTTTCCATGGATTTTTTTTACCTAAAATTAAGTCAGGTATTAGAATACCTGCAATCGTTCCATGCGTCATTCCATTTCCAGAATCACCTGTTGCAATATAGATGTTTTTGTCACCAGGATTATGTCCAATAAAGGCTAAAGCATCAACTGGTTCAAAAACTTGCCCAGACCAACGATAATCGATTTTTTCAATCATTGGAAAACGCAATCTTGCCCACTCTTCTAATAATTTATATTTTTCATCAATAGCTTGATCTTGTCCTGTTTTATGATCTTCTCCACCGATAATTAACCATTCTGTATTGGAATCCTGATCATTTTGTTGTATTCTGATATAATGATATGGATCGGGTGTATCCCAATATAACCCCTTTGGAACAGAACTCTTTGGAATCTTTGATGCAATGACATAAGTTCGATAAGCACTTTGTTTTGTATGAATGATGAATCGATTGTTAACAGGTGTACATGTTGCTACGATAACTGATTTAGAAAGAACGATTGCACCAGTTGTTGTTTTAACTGTGCATGGTGATCCATCTTCAAAATGATTGACGTGACTATGGCTAAATATTTTACCATTATATTTTAAAATAGCTTTGATCAAACCTTGGAGGTATTTTAAAATATGAAATTGGGCTTGTCTAGGAAAACGCAAACAGGGTCCAGTATCAAATGTTGAGCTAAATGGTGCTCTAGGCTCTTTATGAACTTCCATTCCAATTTTTTTTATTGCTGCGAATTCTTTTTCTAAAATTTTTTTAGAATCTTCTGGTGGTACAAAAAGATATCCATCCACTCGTTCGAAATCGCAATCAATTTTTTCTTCTTGAACTATTTGTTCAATATAATTAATGGATGTAGAATGACTTTCTGCAGCTAGCCGTGCTTCTTCTTCTCCAAATATTTTCTCCAATTCGTAATAACGATCATCCAAAACCCAAGTGAGATGAGCTGTTGTACGGGCTGTTTGCCCACCAGCAATAGCTCCTTGATCTAAAACAACTACTGATTTTCCTTGCTTAGCTAAAGTATATGCGCAGGTAAGTCCTACAATACCTCCTCCTACAATACAAACATCAGTCTCCAAGTTACTTTCTAATGGAGGGAATTCTGGTAGTGGAATTTCCATCCAGAGTGATTGTGTATATCCAGAATTATTGCTAATTGTCATTTTATTATTAAGTTTTGGTTGCGTCATTTATACTCCTTTAATTTTAAGGAATTTATTTCGACTTAATTGAAACTTAAAAAAAAATCGAATAAATGTAAAATAGAATTGATTCGTTTTTTTTATTTTAATTAGAAAAATTTATTTAATAGAATTGATTTATTGGATTATGTATTAGGCATTGATGGATAACATTGTAAAAAGGTATTAGTAGAAAATACTGAAAATCGATGCATCATACGTGCCCCAAAACTAATAGGTGTACCACCAAATTGATGTAATATTCCAAACCCCATTTCTATAATGAATTTATTTACATCTACGCCACCTTCACTCAGAAAACTAATAGTGCCAGAAGCTATCATGATGCTTGCAAAAGCTAGTATTACTTCGTCACCTTTGGTTTTAATATGAAAAAAATTTTTCATATAGTTGAAAATAGAACTTTGAAAAAAATGATTATAAATCAGTTCTTGTAAAAAAGATTCTAAAATTACATTTTTTAAAAAAGGTGTAGGAGCTTCTCTGAATGATAATTTTTCTAAATATCCTGTGTGGAAAATACCAACTTTTTCTGTAGTGAGGAATGCTTTAAGTTTAACATAAAATTCTTCTCTAGGACACTGCGAAGATAAAATGGATGTTAGACTGAACGGCAGAGCTTCATTTAATGTTTCTTCAGCAAAGTTTTTTGAGAGTTCATACATTTCGATTAATTCTGCGTAATATTCATTTCTGTTATTCCAAAAAATCGAATTAATAAAATTTAATTTACTTGATTTATTCCATGTGATTCCTTTGCAAAGGAGTGAAAAAGTGGCCCCACAACCAAACTTCCATGTATTCGTATAAATCCAATTTCCAATATTAAAAGTTTTCTTTGTGGTGTTTTTAAATTCTTCATCTGATTCCGGTGAAATTTTAGGTATTTTAATAGGTTTTGGAGTTGTTTTGTTTAAAAATTCAACAAATATTTTTATGTTTTTTATAAATTTTTCATCTTTTTGTTCTAACCACAATGGGAGGAGCCTGAATAAATTTTTTTTAATTATTTTTAACTCATCATTTGATCGACTTTCTTGCAAAGAAACGCATAGAGAAAAAGAGATAAAACAATTTTCTAAATTGTTATTTTTTAACGCTGCCGCAAGTATTTCATTTATTTTATCAATGCTAAATTCATTACGATTCCCTAT
>JAUXSJ010000117.1 GCA_030679615.1 Parachlamydiaceae bacterium
AAAATGAATTAAGCCAATCATTAAATCAATTAAGAAGTAACGGTGCTTCTGTTTTAGCCATTGCATGTAATACTCTACATGCTTTTTTAGATGAAACTGATAAACGAGATGATTTAGTTCACCTTCCTCGTACAGTAGCCAAAGAAATTTCAAAAACTGAAATACCCTTAGTTTTATGCACCTCAACTTCAGCTCAATTTGCTTTACACCAAAGGTTTTTTCCCTGTGTATATCCAGATCTTAAAACTCAAAAAAAAGTGGATGATCTGATTGATTTGATTCTTAAGGGTTTGGACAAGCAAATTATTCTCAAACAATTGAATACATTAATTCAAATGCAATCTGAAAAAACAGTGATCCTGGGGTGTACAGAATTATCGCTTTTTACTTCAAATTTATCGGTAACAGATAAATTAATTATTGACCCCTTAGAAGTGATGGCCAGAAAAATATTAGAAATAAGCTTTTCAAATAATTAGAAACGACAAAAGGATTAAAACATGAACATTACACTTTTCATTTTTTTATTATTTTCCCTGCAAATTTTTTATTGGTTTATAGGGCAACGTGCATCAAAAAATTTAAACAATCAAGAAGACTATTTTTTAGCTGGAAAAAAAGTTAGTTTTTTTCCCTTAATGATGACATTTCTTGCAACACAGGTTGGTGGTGGAGTCATATTAGGAGCCGCAGATGAATCGTACATTTATGGATGGCCAGTACTTTTGTTTCCATTAGGATCGGCTTTAGGTTTAATTTTACTGGGGTGTGGACTAGGGCGCAGACTTGCTACTTTTCAAGTTTCAACAATAGCTCAAATCTTTGAAGTTGTTTATGGATCTATCAAATTGAAAAAAATTGCCTCTTGTTTGTCGATCATTTCTCTATTTATGATTCTTGTAGGACAAATCATTGCTTCAAATAAATTTCTTATAAGTCTTGGTCTTAATAATATCCCTATATTTATTTTATTTTGGTCTATTGTGATTTTTTACACTGCAAAAGGTGGTTTAAAAGCTGTTATTTCCACTGATTTGGTTCAGGCGGCCTTTTTTTCTATTACATTTCTCTTTTGTTTTGGATTTGTTTTTTTCTCACAACCCAATGTACCTGTTTTTCAATCCTCTAATATTGAAGATTTCACGAATGTCTCTTCAAAATTATATGGATGGTTATTGATGCCTTTACTTTTTATGATCATAGAACAAAGCATGGGTCAACGCTGTTTTGCGGGTGATTCACCAAAAATCGTATCAAAAGCTACTTTAATTGCAGGAATTATCACAATGGTGATCGGCATCGTTCCCGTTTATTTTGGTACTTTCGCAAACATAACAAACCTTCCTATTCCTGAAGGAGGAAGCGTATTAATGACAGCTATCGAAAAGACAACAAATCCCTTAATGACAGCTTTAGTAGGATGTGCGATTTTAGCGGCAATCATTTCAACAGCCACCTCTCTAATCAATGCTATCAGCTCTAATTTAGTAAGCGATTTTAAATTTGCATCCATTCAGAAAATCAATTCAATTTTATCAGTTAAAACGATAACTTGTTTAATATCCATTGGAGCCATTTTTTGTGCCTTTTATTTTAATAATATAGTTACCGTCCTTATTCTGAGTTATGAACTTTCTGTAAGTTGTTTATTAATTCCAATACTTTTTGCTTTATTTAAAAAAGAAGGGAATTTTATCGCTGCTTGGATGGCCGTTATCATGGGTGCGTTCGGATTTATTCTATTCCGCATCCAACCAATTGATTTTCCTAAAGAGCTGATAAGTATATTTTTATCTTTTTTGGGATATGTAGTCGGTGAAGTAATTGCAGTGCATAGCTTACGCTCTAAAGCAAATTTAGAGAACGTTTTAGAGTGATTTGGCAAATCTTTAATAACAAAATACAATGATAATAAGCTCAGAAATGCTATGCATTTCTGAGCTTAAAAAAGACCTAATAACTTCTAGTTTTTTCCTGACTTGTTGAAATATCTTTAGCGCCCTCACGCTTAAAAATATCATAAGCACGATGAATTTCTTGATCATTGTCAGCATGAACGCTAATTAAAATATTACCTTCTTTAAGTCCTTTTTCATATGCTTTTGCTTCATGCTCAGGAATGCCAGATCCTACTAATGCTCCGATTAAAAGACCTAAGCTTCCACCTACAGCTGAACCGCTTAAAGCAGCCATTATTGGTCCTGCAGCAATAAAAGGTCCTAGACCAGGAATAGCCAAGGCACCAATTCCAGCTAATAAACCTAACGAACCTCCTAAAATACCACCGGCAGTTGCTCCTGTAGCAGCTCCTTCAGGCGCTTTTGTATTTTTTTCTATATTAACATGATTTTTCTTATTATCATTTTTCCAACCTTCAGCTTGTCCTCGATCATTACTATGAGCATTTTTATTTCGATCCGGATAAAGAATAGAGATATCACTATTTGAAAAGCCTGAAGATAGTAAATGATCAACAATACGATTAGCTTGTTCATCATTATTGGCTAAGCCAAAAACTGCTTTTGTCATAATTCCCCCTAAATATTTTAATTGTTATTACGAGTAATTTCTAATTGATTGTCTACATTTTGAATTCCAGGCACACGACTAACTTTGCTAACAATTATTTCTTTTTCTTGTGCATTAGCAACAGGTCCTCGAAGTGTAACAACGCCATTAATGGTGATAATTTTGATATTTTTTGCATTAGTCGACAATGAATCATCATCTACAATTATTTGTCGAATTTTTTGCGTTATAGTACGATCTGATTCATTTTCTGACTGATTAAAAGATGTTTTAGCTGCATCATCACGATCTCGAATATTCTTTCCTGTATTGTCATTTTCAACTTTATTCATAGAACGATTTGACCTATCAGGACTTTCACATGCAATGAAAGTCATTGAAACCATTAATACAAACAAAATCTTATTCATAACAAACCTCCTAAATTAATTATTTTTTTCAATTCAAATCATTACAATTTATTCATTTATAATCGAAAATGTAAAATTTAACTAAAAAGTATCGTTTAATTTTTCAACATACTTCTATTGCAAGGACTGTGACATTATCCTGAGATTTTTTATTGTTAATCGCAAAATCGACTAATCGATAGGCTAAATTTTTGCTTTTATCTTCTTTTTTATGATCAGTAAAATCATCAATAACTTTAATTATTTCTTCTTCTAATACAAAATCTTTCAAACCATCGCATGCAATGATCAACAAATCATTTATTTCCAGTTGACCTACTGTAATCTTAGGCTTATGAATCACACCCGGTTTTTCATGAGTACCTGAAAGCCATACATCTCCAATCGCTCTGCTTAAGTTAATCCCCCTTTCACCCAAGCTAAAATAAATTTTTTTCGGATTACAATGAGGCAATCTTTCTGCAAGTGTAGGATCATTTAATGCAATCGATGCACGTTTTGCTTCTTTTTTACAACTCCAATCCCGAACGCAAGAAAGTGGGATAGACTTAAATTGACCGTTAATTTTTCTATAAATATTTGCTTCACTATCGCCTACAGTTGCTGTATAAATTAAATGAGTTTGAGGATCAATAAAGCAAAGCACTGCAGTAGAACCAATTTTATTCCATTGTTTTTTCTTTGCTACTTTATTGTGAATATCCTCAAAAAGACATTCAAATGTTTGATGTATATTTCCATTAAATTTTGATAAATAAATAAAAAAAAATTTTTTAAATTCATTACATATAAATGAAGCAACTTGATATCCTCCATGACCATCAAATACTCCACAAACCACTCCTTGGTCATTTTTCTCAAAAAAATGAGCATCTTCCATGGATGATCTAATCCCTTGAGCTTCTTGTGAAAAATAAATAAAATTGAATGGATCTAAAAGTTTACGCTCGATCAGTTCATTGCACCTTGGAATCACATCAAAGCAGGATACATAAGACTTTTGCGCTTTAAAATAATGTTCTTCAATCGCTTTTCTAGAATTAACCCACATTTTTTTTGCCGCAATATCTACAGCTAATTCACGGGGTTTCCAAACTGATTCTATTGTTGAATTTGTTAAATTTACTTGAGGTGATAAGACATTATTATTTTCTAAAAACATTAGAATCCTATATAAATAATTATACAAATTATAATAATGTTTATTGAAATCGAATATAATTCAGAAGTAACAGATTAAAAAATAAAAAGAAACAATAAATTGCAAATGCTCAGGCGTGACCATTAAATTAGGATGAGTGGTTAAAGAATTGGATAGCACTTCATTACTGTAAATTTAGACCCAAAAGTAGCAAAAGATGTTAACTATGAAATCACAGACCATCATATCTTTTGGGGTGCGTAGGCCCTGCCCTTACAGTTAGACACATTTTTTTGTTGACAACACTTAACGTATTTTGCAAAACAATAATATTTAGTGATTGCTGAGTCCGATAGACATTGCTTCTTGAAAACAATTTAACGCAGAGGCGGAGAGACCGAGAGACGCAGAGAAGAAGATTTAAACAATATAATTATAAACGTTTTCTCTGCGTCCCTCTGTCTCCCCGCCTCTGCGTTAAGTTGTTTTCGAGAAGAAACGGTCTATCTAGTTACAAAAACAATTGTTAATTAAATTTTGTTGTGAACAAAAAGATGTGTCCATCTGTAAGGGTCCTGCCTTCACTTTTTTCAAAAGAAAATATCGATGTTGTGGTCTCATTTCGACTTGATCAATTCAATCTATAAAAGTGCATTTATGGATATCCGAACCATGAAAAAGCGAAGGCAGGGCCTTCGCACTCCAAAAGGTATGATGAAT
>JAUXSJ010000118.1 GCA_030679615.1 Parachlamydiaceae bacterium
ATTCATCAGGCCCAACGGGCCGGCATTTCATAGCCCAGGTCGAAGCGAAGCGGAGGCCTGGGGAGTTATAAAAACACATTGAGTCCTGAAAGGACGGCATTTTAAAGCGCCATTTTAAAAAATGATTATTTTTTAAAACAATAATAATGTCAATAATATCCAACAGTTAAATGCTAATCCCATAAATATTTTTCATCATATTTAATTTTTGCTCTTTTCAACATAAGCAATAATTCTTCTTTGAAAGAATATTTTTTATGGTGCTCTTTTTGATTGTTAATATAGTGAATCACGCGATCTACCATTGATCTCGAAACTGAAAAAGCACCATAACCACTTTGCCATGAAAAATGTTGAAATTTTTCTCCTTTTGATTTGATCCATCTCGAAGAATTTGCTTTTAAATCGGCAATTAAATCGCTATAAGTCACTTCTTTACTAAGGTGTAAAAGAATATGTATATGATCTTCCATCCCATTAATTCTTATCACCGAACTTTTTAATTGATCGGCTCTTCCACAAATATAACGAAATAGCTCTGATTCAATATCATCTGTTATGATTGGTTCTCTATTTTTTGTACTAAAAATAAGATGAATTACAACATCCGATAATGATTGGCCCATTTACCCAACCTCATTAATAAAACTTAAAGCATACGATTGAAAATGTCTGACAAAAAATGATAAAATATATTTTCTATATAATCAATTTTTTATTTTGTTAAATGGAGGGCCATAATTGGATAACAGTCGTTTTGCCATCTTCTAATAATCGAGGTCCTTCTTCTATAAGTTCAGAAATTTTTATAGAACTATCCTTTAAATTTAATTCCTTAAAATTTTCTAAAAAATTTCCACAGGGTTCACCATTAAATAATCGTTTAAGGTAACTATCTATTAAAGGTACATTTTCATGTAATCGCAAATCATTTAAAAAACAACATACTCCTTGGCAACTCAAATCATAAACGTTAATATCAGATTTTTTACCACTTTTAGATATGATAAATATTTGAGTTTCATTTTTTATATTATCCTTAATCTGAAAAATAACCCCTTCATTATTTAATAGTTGTATTTTTTTAATTGGATAATCTTCCATTAAAACAGATAGTTTATTTAAATAATTTTTTTTATTTATTATTTCTAAGAATTCTATTTCATCTTGATTTATCTCAGTATTATCTGTAACTAAACAATCAATAGTATCATTTAATGGTAAAATTTCAAATCGAAATTCAATAACAGGTAGAGTATTTATTTTATCATTTCCCAAAGCATTAATAATTGGTTTGGAATAATAAAATATATTTTTATTATTTAATGTATAATCAGCTGATGATAAAAAATTGGATTTACATGTCAAAGCAAAATTAAAAATGTCTTTTACATTCAAAAAAGTAAGAATATACCATCTTATTTCTTCTGGTATTTCAAAAATGAGACTTTTTTTATCTTGATCAATTTCACCAAGATTTAAAACTACATCCTGAGGTTTTTTAATAATAGGATTTGACAAATCGAAAATTCTATTGTCTCTTATATGTATTTTTGAGTATGATGCCGCTGCTTTTTTAGATGTTTCATGAAGGCTTTTGAAAAAAACATCTTGAATAATCTCTTGATTTCTTCTGAGAATATTTGAATAATCGATCATCCAAGCAGTGGCTTTGAATAAAATCCCAAAAAAAGAATAAAATATAAATTTAATTAAAGATTGTATTTTAATTATTCTCGAATTAAATTTATTCTTTACTTTCTTAATAATAATTTCATTATCAATAATTATTATTTTTTTACCTTTAGTCCAAAAAAGATATTCTTTGAGATATGAATTTGCTTTTTTTTCTAACCATCTTGATATCATTGATTTAAAAGATTGATCGAGAGGAATTTCTCGTTTATCTTTTATTACAGTAAAGAAGAATAAATTTAGTTGTGAAATCATAAAACATCTTTTTAATTAATAAAATAATATATTACATTAAAGAATTTTAATAATCTATATTTTTCATTCCGACAACAGATAATAAACTAAATAAATATAATTTAAAATTATTTAAATTATCTAGTTGTGATTTTTATTAGTGGTAAGATAATGATTTTTTTTGCATCTTGTTATGAATTATTTGCATTGAAGTCTTAAAATGCCGTCCTTACATAATGTCGCCTCAGATAAAACCCTGTTTAATCTAAGAAGACATCGAGTCCTGAAAGGACGGCATTTTTCATTGTGACAACCACTAAAGTTACTTAAGCATGATGCGTTTCGAAAATTGCTGATCCGATTCTTAAAATCGTTGCTCCTTCCTCAATCGCTATCCCATAATCATTCGACATTCCCATGGATAACTCATTAAAAATCAATGGATCCCTCATTCGATTTTTCCAATTTTCTCTCAGATCATATAATCTCCTAAAACATAAACGAATGATTGTCTCATCCTTAGTCATAGGCGCCATCGTCATCAAACCTTTAATTTGAATATTCGGCAAATCATTCACCTCATCCAAAAAATTTTCCCATTCTTCAGGCTTTAACCCATGCTTTGTCAATTCTCCGGAGGTATTGACCTGCAATAAAACAGAAGTATTGATTTGTTTTTCATGACTGACTTGAGATATTTTCTTTAATAAGGAAAAATGATCGACTGAATGAATCAATGAAAAATTAGAAATAACTGGATTCACTTTATTGCTTTGCAATGTACCAATGAAATGCCATTGAATGTTTTCAGGCAAAAAGAGGATTTTTTCTTTTGCTTCTTGCCAACGACTTTCTCCAAAATCCAAGCAACCTTCATTGAAAACTTGTTGTATCTGATCGATATCTCGATTTTTAGATACAGCTAAGAGTTTGATTGAACCAGGATCCCTTCCACATCTCTTTGATAACCTTCGAACGTTTTCTAAAATTTCGAAGTAGTGCGTCAATACTCAAATCCTTTTGGTTTTCCAATGATTTCTGAATAAATCACCATATCAGACAAATGCGTCAGTCGACGCAAAGCCATTTTTCCCCTGGACTCTAGCATATCTGTATGTTCGTGTTCTTCATACTTCTGTTCTTCAATAACTTTTTCAATTGTTGGCGGAATTTTTTTAGGTTTTTCTTTAGGTGGTTTTTCCTTTAAGTATTTTTCATATTTATGGCTCATTTTTCACTTCCTTGCTGCCCTTCGTTTTCTGGCTTAGCTATGGACTGGCGCATTTCAGTATCTGCTTTAATATTCTGAAATCGTTGATAATCCATCACACCAAGATTTCCGGATCTAAATGCTTCTGCCATCGCTAAAGGCACTTCAGCTTGGGCTTTTACTAACATCGCATCCATTTCCCTTACTTTTGCAGAAAATTCTTCACGTTGAGCAATCGCCATTGTACGTCGTTTTTCAGCTTCAGCTTTAGCAATGCGAATATCAGATTCCGCTTGGTCTGTACGTAATTTTGCTCCAATATTTTCACCAATATTTATTTCAACAATATCGATAGATAAAATCAAAAAGGCTGTTGAAGAGTCTAAGCCTTTTTCTAGAACTACTTTTGAAATTTTTTGAGGAGATTCAAGGACTAGTTTATGCGTTTCAGAGCTTCCTATAGCACTCACAATTCCTTCACCAACCCTAGCAACAATCGTTTCTTCAGTGGCGCCGCCAACTAATTGAGCAATATTTGTTCGTACAGTAACCCTTGCGCGGCAATTCAACTGAATTCCATCTTTAGCCACCCCTGTTATGTATCCGCCATGACTTGGGCAATCAATGACTCGAGGATTCACAGATGTTTGA
>JAUXSJ010000120.1 GCA_030679615.1 Parachlamydiaceae bacterium
GAAATGAATTTGTATAACGATAATAATGACCTAAATCTAAGTCAGTTTCTGCTCCGTCATCTGTCACGTAAACTTCGCCATGTTGAAAAGGACTCATAGTGCCGGGATCTACATTGAGATAAGGGTCTAATTTAAGCATTGCAATGCTTAAGCCCTTTTTTTCAAGTAATAATCCGATTGCGGCTGATGTTAGGCCCTTTCCAAGAGAAGAACAAACTCCTCCGGTTATAAATATATATTTTATCGACATATCCAATTCTCTACTTTAATAAGGTCTTCTTCACGATCGACACCAATACTATCGGTATCCGTGATAGCTACTTTAATACGATATCCGTTTTCTAAGACTTTTAATTGCTCTAAATCTTCTTCGATTTGAAGGGGTGAAGACTTAAGATTTTGAAGTGTTAAAAGAAAAGAGGGTCTGTAAACATATAAACCGATGTGTTTATAATAAGTGATATCGGGTCTATATGTCATAGAATGATTTGCAGGAATCAATGAACGACTAAAATATAAAGCGTTGTCTTGTAGATCCATGACACATTTGACTACAGACGTTGAATAAGCTTCTTCAGAAGATTTAATGGGAGTCACTAAAGTAGCCATTTGAGCAGAAGGATCTTCAAGGAGCAAGCGAATCGTTTGATTAATTGCTTCGGGATTTAAACAAGGCTCGTCGCCTTGAATATTCACGATTGCATCGGCATTTAACCACTCTTGATTATTTTTAATAGCTTCAGCTAATCGATAAGTGCCATTAGGGCAATCAGGAGTCATAATGGGTTTTCCATTAAAATCTAAAGCATGGTCGAAAATACGTTGATCGTCAGTGGCAATGCAAAGATGGTCTAACAATGTTACTTTTTGTGCGTTTTCAAAAGTTCTTTGCAATAAGGTCTTACCAAGAATGGGAATTAATAATTTTCCTGGAAGCCTAGTACTTTGATAACGAGCAGGGATGATTCCTAATATTTTAATGATAGACATGATTTTCTTTTGTTGTTTGACATTGAATTATAGATGCTCGCTGTTTTAAATCTCAAGGTTATTTATTGGAAGAAACTAAGGTATAAATTATAGTGATTTTTGCTGGGTCTGGTATGCGATTTGCTATTTGAAGTTATTGGCCGCTGTTTTTTTAACGCAGAGACGGGGAGACGGAGAGAGGGAGAGAAGAACATTTAATTATAAAAGTTAACTATTTTTTTTCTTTAAATGTCCTTCTCTCCGTCTCCCTGTCTCCCCGTCCTGCGTTAAAAAAACATAGAATTCAGGATTACAGAGAATAAAGCACAATTTAGAAATCAGATTTAAATTAGATTTAAAAACAGGATGATCATAGTGAATATCTTTATTTCAATTTTATATGAATTAGTTCTCTTAATTCTAGCTCTACTCTATATTCCAAAATTAATTTACATGTTTTTTAAACAAAAAAAATACCGAACAAGCTTTTTCTATAAATTAGGGATGTCAGTTCCAACACCTCAAAAAAAACAACTTCCTTCTATTTGGATTCATGCAGTTTCAGTGGGAGAGACTCATGCAATTGTATCTGTAGCAAGAGAATTGAAAAATTTATTTCCTCATCATGCATTAATTATTTCATCAACAACAGAAACAGGCCATCGTGAAGCTAAACGATGCATGCCCTTTGCTGATTTTCATACTTTTTTACCCTTTGATTTTAAATGGTGCGTGTATAAAGCCATAAAAAAAACATCCCCAGGTCTTGTTATTTTATGTGAGTCAGATTTTTGGTTTAATTTTTTAAATTATTCTAAAAAACAGGGTGCGGCTATCGTTTTGGTAAATGGAAAAATGTCTGAAAAATCCATGAAAAATTATCGGTTTTTTTCTTTTTTTTCTAAAAAACTTTTTGATTTATTTGATCTCTTATGTGTGCAAAATTCATTGTATGCACAACGGTTTATAGAAACAGGAGTAAATCCGGATAAAATAGTCACAACAGGAAATTTAAAGTTGGATGTAGAGCATCCTAAACTTACAGTTGATGAAATCAATGAATGGCGTCAAAAATTGGGGATAACCTCAAATCAAATGGTACTAACAATCGGCTCTTCACATGATCCAGAAGAAAAAAACTTGATCGAAGTCATCAAAAAAATTTGGGTACAAAACCCAGCTCTTAAAGTGATTATTGTTCCTAGGCACCCTGAAAGATTTAAAATTGTAGCTGAATTTTTAGAGAAAGAACGTTTAAATTGGATTGCATTTTCGGATATAAGTCGAAGAACTGGTCAGGAACAAGTTATTTTGATGGATGCAATGGGTTTATTAAGGATGTGTTATCAGCTTTCAAATATGGCTATTGTTTGTGGTAGTTTTACTAATAAAGTCGGAGGGCATAATATCATTGAACCTTGTTGGTATGGCGTACCAGTTTTATTTGGACCACATATGTTTACTCAACAAGAATTAGTTAATATTATGTTGCATTATGATGCTGGCCATCAAATTGAAATGGATAAAGTAGAAGAAGTAATTTTGAAATGGATCAAAAATGAAGAAGAAAGGAAAAAAATTGGAGAAAATGGTCTTCGATTAATCCAAAATTTGCGAGGAACAACAAAAAGAACTTTAGAAGCAATGAAACCTTTTTATAGTACTCTAAAAGGTTCTTATTAAAGTTGTTAGTTAGTTTTTTTTCGGAAAAAAAAGAGACGATTTAATAATTCTATTTGCATTAAATGAGCGCGTTTGTTAATCTAATCTTTCTTCAAGCAAACAAAGCTTGTTCTAACGCGGGGTGGAGCAGGGGTTAGCTCGTTGGGCTCATAACCCAAAGGTCGGAGGTTCGAATCCTTCCCCCGCTAATTTTCTTTTATAATTGGGCGGCATAGCTCAGTCGGTAGAGCAGCGGAATCATAATCCGTTTGTCATCGGTTCAAGTCCGGTTGCCGCTACTTCAATTTATTCTTAACACTAATTCTTTAAATCATATTATTAAACTTTAATCTGATTTCACGTAAAATTTTTTCAAGTAATTTTCTTAGAAGACATTGAATACTGTCACCCTTATCTTTCCATTTTAATCTCAAGTTGTGATTGGATATTATAAAGTCTCAGATAAAGTTTTTGTCATAACGTACCCTTTGATTCGTTAAAACTCTTTTTTTTATTCCTAAATATAATTTTTGTGATTAACATCATCCTGATAGCAGTATGAAATCAATTAAATTTTTTCAATTTTTTTTTAGACTATAAAATTCAGGTTCTTTTATTATGTAGTCGATTGAATTTAAAATTTGAGATTATTAAAGCATAAGAAAACAAAAAGACGTTTATGAATGTTAGCAGCTTAAAAAATTATAATAATTATAATAATAAAATTTTTTTAAGTTTTAATGGAGGATTACCGACTAAGGTATTTGAGCAAATATTATCTTATTTAAATCCGAAGGATCATGAATCAGCTGTCCTAGTTAGTAAATATTGGTATAAAATAGGCAAGAATTATGCACAAAAAGAAGAATACCGTTCATTTAAATACTTAACTGCATTCTTAATTAATAATATCGACAGTGTATTATATCCAATTATAATAAAAAAATTACAAAAAATATTAAAGAAAAATGAATTTTTTCAATCTTTAAATTTAATACAATTAAAACCTTTACTATTTGAAGATTTGCGAGATGAAATATTTAATATTTTAAAGGATTTGAGTGAAAATAGCTTAGAGAAATTATATATATATGAAAGAAAATCCCGATTAGCAAACGATTTGTTTTACCTACTAAAAGTTCATAAAAGAATTGATGGACTATATAAAGTAGGATTTATGCATTTTAGTTCAGTTATCAGTAGAGATCAATTTTTTGTGAAGCTTTCGCAAGAAATGGCTCTTAATCGTTTCAAAGAAGAAGGTGTTCGTTTAATTCTAAAAATAAAAAGCCCTGATCTTCGAATAAAAGCCCTTTATGATATGATAGTAAACAGCAATAAAAATAGAGTAGAAGAAATTATTAATAAAATCCCTGATTTAAAATCTTCATTTATTCAAGCACTTAAGTTGGTTTCGAATGAGAATTTAAATGTTGAAAATCCAGATAAAAATCAATCACATAAGTTTCAAAATTTGATCGTTAAATCGACCATTGATGAAAATCAAAATAAGAAGGCGTGGGTTAATGAACTCCATCTAGATGTACTCGAAATGGGATTAAGATCATGGGAGTTTTCTGTAGAATTGGCT
>JAUXSJ010000132.1 GCA_030679615.1 Parachlamydiaceae bacterium
ACAAAATATTTATGAATCGCATCGACAATTCATTAGAATTGAAAACGCATCTTTTCTCGGCATTTTATGTTTACGCTTTTTTAACTTCCACTAAGTTAAGTATAGATGTTCGCTGGAAATGACTTTACCTTGATCCATAACAATAGATCGTTCGATGATGTTTGCTAACTCCCTTACATTTCCCGGCCAGGAATAATTCATTAGCTTTTTCTTTGCATCAGAAGTAATGGTTTTTTTTGCTAGATGATTATGAAGACAGCTTTGTTCTATAAAATATTCGGCTAAAGGTAGGATATCTTCCTGTCGTTCTCGTAAAGGAGGTAAAAAAATAGGAACAACATTTAAACGATAATATAAATCTTCTCGGAGGATTTTTGAGCTAATAGCTTCTTTAATATCTCTATTAGATGTTGAAATAAGACGTACATCAATTTTAATAGGTTTTGTACCCCCTACTCTTTCAAATTCTTCCTCTTGAGTAATGCGAAGTAATTTTGCTTGTAATCCTAAAGGTATTTCAGTGATTTCGTCTAAAAGTAATGATCCTTTATCTGCAAGTTCAAAACGACCTAAACGTTTATTTATTGCGCCTGTAAAAGCTCCTTTTTCATGACCGAAAAACTCTGATTCTACTAATGTTTCAGGAATAGCCGCACAATTAACTTTGATAAATGGTTGTTGAGATCTATTGGAACTATAGTGTAACAAATGAGCGATCACCTCTTTTCCCGTGCCGGTTTCACCATTTATAAATACGTTCGCGTTGCTTTTTGCAACTTGCTCTATATCTCTCAATACTTTTTTCATTGCAGGACTTTCGGCAATCACTAGCCGCTTGCTAGGATTTGTGATTAGCTGCTCCCTTAAATAAGTATTTTCAGCTAATAAAGCCAAATGTTCATTTGCTTTTTCAATATTTGTTAATAAACTTTCTAATGAAAAGGGTTTGATCAAATAATGAAAGGCTCCATTATGCATGGCTTCTACAGCATTTTCGATTGTCCCAAACGCTGTAATAACAATAATTAAAGTTTGAGGAGAAATTTCTTTAATTTTTTTTATTAAATCTAATCCATTCAATTTTGGCATATTCATATCTGTAATAACGAGATCAAATGATTCTTTTTCCAATAATGAAACTGCCTTTAATCCATTTTCAACAGACTCAACCTCCATTTTTTTTCTTTTCAATGCTTCAACAAGAAAATTTCTCATAATGGCTTCGTCATCAACAACCAATATTTTTTCAATTTTTGCCATTTTGAATATCCTTAAATGGAATTTTTATTATAAATTCAGTTCCTTTTCCATGCTCAGAATGGACATCTATAAAACCATGATGTGCATCAATAACTTTCTTTACCTCGACTAAGCCTAATCCTGTTCCACCCTCTTTTGTTGTAAAAAAAGGGGAAAAAATTTTGGTCAAATTTTCAGATGAAATGCCTGAACCTGAATCTTGGATTCGAATAATCGCAAAGCATTCATTCACATCAATATCTACTTTGATCGTTCCAGTATCTGCAATTGCTTGATTTGCATTAATGAGTAAATTTAACAAAGCAGATTTTAAAGATGGAACATCAACAAATACAAAAATTGGATTAACTGGTGTGTTCAAAACTAATTGAATATTTTGATTCCATTGTGAATCAGCTTGAACAAGTTCAATTATTTCTTTTATTATTTTAGAAAGATCTAGAATTTCCTTATGCATTTGACTTACGCGAGAATAAGATAGAACATCATTGACAAGATGACTTAAATTATCGGCACCCTCCACAATATAATTAGCCATTTGTAGTAAATCGGGTTGAAGTTTTAATTCTTCCTGAAGCATATTAGCAAACCCCTTTATTCCTCCGAGTGGATTTCGAATTTTATGCGCTAAATGTGCGGAAAGTTCTCCTAGCTCTTTTAATCGATCCCGATGATGCGTCAATTCTTGTAGTCGATGAATATGAGTGACATCGCGAAGTAAAAGTAACATCCCTTGAATTGGAGGTGATGCATTTGCTTGATTTAAAGGAAATTGTTGAGGACTCATAGAAACAAAAGTTGCATCAATCTCCAAAATGACTGTCATATGATTAATATTTAAAGTAAAGGTACGGTTTGAAAAAGAAATTTTTGATGAAAGTTGTTCCTGAATTGAAAATCCAAATAAATCATCCTTAAAAAAATTTGAATAATGATGAAAAAGAATTTTATTTTCATGAAGTTGCAAAATTTTTAAAGCAGAAGGATTACAAGTTGTGATGATTCCAGAAAGATCTATAAATATAATTCCTTGAGAAACATGATTTAAAATTGTTTCTAGGTAATGGGAAATAAAATTTAACTCAGACAACTTACCTGCCATTCGAATTTTAGATTCGTAAATAGAAGATTGAATTGAATTAAATCTACCCTCTAGTTGTCTGTAAGTTGATTCTAAGTGTTGTGATTCTAAAGAAAACTGCTTAAAAATTGTTTGTAGATTAGAGAATTCCTTTGTTGGATCTTGATGAGAAAAAGGTGGAAAAGGAGGCATAAAATTTCTCGTAAATTAGATGTCAGAAAAAAATACCCTTAGAAATTGGAAAATAAAACAAAAGATTGAAATAGCACAAGAGATTTATCATTGCAAAAAATCAATTCATTTGTCATAATTTACTCTTATTAATCAAATAAATTGATGATTGCTAGGTCAAATTGTTAGGAGATCAAATGGCTCGTTATACTGGAAGTAAAAATCGAATTGCCCGTCGTTATGGTGTAAACGTATTTGGACGTTTAAGAAATCCTTTATTACACAAACCAAATCCACCAGGAATGCATGGTGCAAGACGTCGTAAAAAATCAGATTATGGACTTCAATTAGAAGAAAAGCAAAAGCTCAAAACGATTTATGGAATGTTGAGCGAAAAACAATTAGTAAAATATTATCAAAAAGCAGCTAACCAAGAAGGTGTTACAGCAAATTTATTTGTTGAGCAAATGGAATGCCGTCTTGATAATATTGTTTACCGTTTAAAATTTGGACGTACTATTTTTGCTGCACATCAACTTGTTGCTCACGGGCACATTTTAGTTGATGGTAAAAAAGTTGATAGACGTTCATTTCAAGTTAAACCAGGAATGGTTATTTCTGTAAAAGAAAAATCAAGAACAAGCAAAGCTATTAACGAATCGTTAAATGTTGCTGCACATGATGTTCCTGAGTATCTTTCTTTAGATAGAGATAGTTTTTCAGGTCAATTAATTGCTCGTCCTTTGCCAGAGCAAATGCCTTGGCCTATGGTAATTAATCTGCCGCTTGTTTGTGAATTCTTAGCACATACAACGTAATTGAATCAATTATTCTGGAAAAATGACACTGTTCATTTTTCCAGAAATTATTTACTGTTATTCTTTTCATGAAATGGATTTTAATTTTCTTTGTTAAAATTTATCAATTAACGATCAGTCCATTTCTTGGAACATGTTGTCGTTTTAATCCTTCTTGCTCACAATATATGATCGAATCGCTTAAAAAGCATGGAACCATAAAAGGTACTTTACTTGGAGTTAAAAGACTCAGTAAATGCCATCCTTTTCATTCCGGTGGAAATGATCCTCTACCTTAAATACTCCTTTATCACTTTATTTCTCCTGTTTTTTTGAAACAAAACGTTTCATTAGTCTAAAAGGTTTAAATTACAAGAAATGCGCCTACTTCTCATTGAAAATCTGAAGCTGTTACACTAAAGCATTACAACCTTATACACTCATTTATGTTGTCTTTAGCTCAATGGTATTAAGTTAAAAAAATTGTTATTATCAAGTGAAGCGTAAGCATAAAATGCCTCCTTTCAGGACTCAATGATTATTTTACGTTTTCCTAGACCTCCGCTTTGCTCCGACCTAGGCGAGTGTGGCCTCTTTTGGTTGGAAAGTGAAACTCATGCTTATCAAGAAGGTAATCAGGTTCCGGCCTGAATCTAATTTGGCTATCAGGCCGGGACGGCCTGATTACCTTCTTTAGACCTTCGCTGCTTTGAAATACCGATCCGTTGGACCTGAAGAAGGTATTCAGGCCGTCCCGGCCTGATAGCCAAAATAGATTCATGCCGAGACAGCCTGCTGATTATCTTCAGATAAGCATGAGTTTCACTTTCCAACCAAAAGAGGGGTTGTAGCGAAGCGGAGGCCTATGAAAACGTAAAATAATCATCGAGTCCTGAAAGGACGGCATTTTATGCTTACGATTCGCTTAATAATAACAATTTTTTTAACTTAACACCATTGAACATTCGTTTGCATCAACATGTTTTCGCCGCATTCCGGTTCTTTTTATTAGGTTTGTTCAGCCATATGAGTACGATAACCTTAAAATCCTTACTACTTTCATAATAATTAACTTTTTTATTAATTTACTAAACTCAACATCCTTTTGTAAAACACTAATTAATTTTTAATTAAATTAGAAAATACAGATAATTAATAGAATTAAATATATTAATTGACTTTTTAAATATAAACCATTAATATTTCAACAATATTTAATAACATCAATATATTAATAGGTAATTATGCACTCGTTTAATAATAATATCTTTAATAGTAATACATTAATAGCTTGTGCAGGGGTGACGGCTTCAGGTGCGCTAGCTGCATCCTGCTTACATAGACCGCCATTGATTGCTGGAGTAATGCTTGGTGGAGCCTATCTTTTAAAGAAAGCGGTTATTGGACAGTCGCATGAAAAAGAACGATTAACTCTATCTAGCAGAGTATTAGATAATGTATTACCTGACGTATATCTCAATATCTCGAATTCACGTAGCCTAACTGAATGGTTTGAAGACCAAAACTTAGATTTCTGTACTCCAGGAACTTATTCTGCCTACTTCATTTCGCAAAGGATTGGTAGTATTATAGAAACTATTCTAGCTCCTAGCGACCCCCACCATGTTGACTCAGATCACATAAACAACCGAGAAAATCTTAGAGCATACTTCTTGATCACTATATCAACGGGTACTATTCTAGCATTAAACTCTTCTTTTCCAAACTTTAATTACATAGTCAGTTTAACAGCAGTTGCTATTTTTGAGAAAATTGTTATTCCGAGATTTAACACGTCAAAACAGGTAAACAGGATATTTGTAAACATAACACATTTATCTATACCTCTAATTGCCTTAGCAGCCCTTCGAGGTAAAATCCCCTACATAAGAAGAGGAGAGAAAATTTCCGGCTTAGGAACATATGGTGCTGGATTTATTCGAGGATACACTATAGCAAATCTTTTCTACAGTATCTACCTAAGTAATGCCTCTAATTAATCATTTTATAAAAAATATATGAAAGCGATGACAAGTCATCGCACTCCACATATATTTTAAAGTTTGTTTTATCAAAAATTAATTAAATTTGGAGTGCGCGTGACTTGTCACCGCTTTCATAGCTTCGACTTGTCGAAGCGCTGGAGCCGGGGTTAAACGGATTTTATCTGAGGCGACACTTTAAACCTTTCGTATATATTAAATCATAATTAAAATAGCTTTAGACTATTTTATTATAACAATAAGTTACTTAAATTAATTTTATTGCAAAAATTAAAATTGTTTTTTACATTGAATCAACTTTTAAAAAGGCTTGATTCATGTTAACCCCTTTATATTACTACTTAAACCATCTTGTTGCTTCAAGAAACTCTATTCATGAAATAAATCTCTTAACTCATAGTGGTAAAAAAACTTTTATACTTTCTGTTTATATTGAATTATTTGTTAATAAATTAATAAAACTCAATACCAACAACAACTTCTATAAAAAAGCTTTAAACAAAAATTTTAAATTTTTAAGTAAACAAAAAAAAGATTTTCTTCGTACTCTATTTGAGACTCAAAGAATTATCCTATTCCTTATTGCTTACGCTCAAACCTACAGTAAATTTAAAATTAAAGGAGCTCCAATAGGTTATGTTAAAAACAATAAGATAAAGCTGGGTAATTTCAATAAAGGTCGTTTAGAAAAAGGAAAAATTATTTATTTGAATTCAAAAAATGAATGGCAAGTAAAAATTAATGAAGGCATTTTTAAACGAGGAAATTATTATAAGAAAAATAACACGAGACTTTATGGCTTTGGGAGAAAAATTTTTTGTAATGGAAAAATGTTAGAGGGAAATTTTTGCAATGATCTTATTTGGGATGGAAAAGGCGAAAGAATTACCGAAACGTCAACATATGAAAAAGGTAAATTTTTTCACAATGTTCTAGTTAATGGTTTCACCTTAGAAATAGGAAAGGACATTATTAAATCTAAATGGATTCATGAATACGTTGAAAACAGCCTTCATAACAAAAACGATTTTCAACAAAAACTATTCGAAGAAACAAGAAAAAAATTGAAGAAAAATATAAATGTACAAATTTACATAGATAAAATAAACCCCACCTACATCCAACAAATATTTTCCAAAGGTAAAGAAATACCAATAGATTACTATAATAAAACTTTTTGCGGGAAAGCAAAATTAAGAAAAATTCATTTAATTCCAAGAATGAATAATCAGCCATTATTCAATAAAAATAAAATCGAGCAATTGGATTTTAAAGGAATGTTTTTTATAAAAGATAAAAAACAAACGACAACTATTTTTCAAGGAACAAAAATTCATTATCATATATCGTCCGACATTGAAATTAATTTAAAAGAAATAAAAAAAAATTATGATTTTAAAATAATTGAAAAAGGTAGATTAATTCACGAAGCATCTGTTAAATACGTAACACACCATATAATATATTCTGGCAATTGCCTAAATCTAAAGCAAGTTGACGGGATAAGGAAAATTGAAAAGCAAGTGATGAGTCAACAGACACTGGAAATATTAAATAGAATGTCTATTGTTGAAGGTATAATTAAAAACTCTCATGTAGTTGCACCAGAAGGCATTGTTTACGACAATTTAAATGAAATAAAATGGAAAGAAGAATTTATTAAAATTAATTCATTCAAAGCTAAAGAGGATTGTTAACTCCTTACGCCACTGCCGTGGCTAATATATCTTTTATTATATACCCCACGTTCGGTGCAAGCACCATCAC
>JAUXSJ010000137.1 GCA_030679615.1 Parachlamydiaceae bacterium
TGCCAACTTTTCCAAATATTTAAACTCAACACATTCCGTAATAAAAAAAAGAGTTTTTTCTATGTTTTCTGAAAATCCTTTTTCAATAACTTGAGTCAAAAACTCATTCAATTGCTGTAAGCCTTCATTATTTAGTTCATTTTGATGTTCAGAATCATTTATAAAAATACGTTTTATTTTTTCTTTTACAACATGTGAATAGTTTAACCATTCGTCAACAGAATAGTGCTGATGTGAAAAATGTTCTTGAATAGATTTTAAAGTATCAAATTTAATTTCATTTGAAAAAGAAACAATTGGTTGTGTAATTAAGTTTTGATAAAAAAACACAAGTGGTTTTGTAATTGAATCGATTAAAGTCATGATTTTTCCGCTTAAAAAATTATAAATTTCGGGAAAAACACTCGAAAGGATAATAAAAGCCATAAAAGAGTTTAAATCTTTTATGTATTTAGTATTTTTAGAATGAGATTCCATCCTGTCTTAAAAAGAAAAAATATTTTTTTTTACTTTTAATGGAGACAGTGTATTGCATTTTTAGCAATGGTGATGGCACAAAAAAGCAGGTCTTCTGGCTTCGAATTCAATCTAATAGCTCTCCTTCCCGCATATAAGCAGTGGATTTAAATCTAATATTGATTAGATCCAATGAGCGTTCGTCATTCGTTACAGCGGCCTTACCGCACAGGATTCGCACCTGTTTCCCTATTCTCCTCTATTTTTTAGAGGCACTTTTTTGAGTGACGTAGATCTTTTAACAAATTGGGATGATTTTGATCAAGCTGATTGGTAAATAACGTAAATAACCAATGCCGTATTAAGATTAAAATTAAGATTAAGGATTTGTAGTAAAATAATGCCAATTAACTTGAAGGTATTCAGACCGTCCCGGTCTGATGATCAAGCCGGGACGGTCTGAGTACCTTTAGGCCGTTCCGACCTGATCATCAGACCGGGACGGTCTGAATACCTTTAGGCCGTTCCGGCCTGATCATCAGACCGGAACGGTCTGAGTACCTTCTTAATTAGGCGGCCTGATTCTAATAACAGTTTAAATATTATCAATTTTCCATCGCCATCGCCAATTTTGCAATCCAGCTTTTTCTGGATTATCCCAAGTATACTGAATTTGAAAATGATATTCTTTTTTACTGCGAATTATATGATTATAAGCATCCCGCTGCCAAAAAGCTCCTGTAAGTCCCAATATTTCATTTGCTCTGTGAGCTGTATAGGATTTCCAGGAATGAATAATTTTCGAAAGATCATTATCGGACATCGCCTCAACTATAACATGTACATGGCTTGGCATAATACACCATGCATGAAGTATATAGCGCTCTTTATCGAAATGTGTAAATGAATTGGCTACCAGCTTTGCAATCTCAGCTTGGTTCAAATAACATTTCCCGTAACCCGCATCTATGTACTTTTCAATTTGTTCAGAATAAAGATATTGAGCTTTTCTTTCCAGTTCTTCTGAGAGTTCTTTTGAGAGCTCATTGTTGGACTGCTTTGCATTCGCAATCAAACATTCACGTTCTCTAAGCCATTGTTCACGTACTGATTGCGGTACTGAATCAGCAAGTCGGAATGAAATATGATATATAGCGTTATTACATTCCCAGCGAGGAAGCTTTTCACCAGAAGAAATGTTTAATGAATGAATGTCAAGACTCGGATTTAAATTGGATTCAGAAGTTCTGATTATTTTATCTGTTAGCATTCTATAATCTCCTTCGCTGTTAAAACATAGCTTCCAAATTAATATCAGACCGGGACGGTCTGAGTACCTTTTTTATAAAATTCATTCACGAATAGATTGAGCTCAGCTTGAATCATGTTCATTTTAGCTTTAACAGCTTCTGAACGAGGCTTTACAATGATATCAATATTTTTTTGAAAAGGTTGAGACAACCTAAAGGCTTCACGAACAATTCGTTTAAAACGATTGCGTTGATGAGATGGTCCATAACGGCGTGATGCTATGATACCAAGACGGGAAGTAGGATTATTATTAAATTTAACTTCGACAATAATCCACTTTCCGACAAATTTTGATGAGTTACGTTGCAAATTTCGATACTGTTGACGAGTTAACAACCGCATCGATTTGAGAAATGGGAATATTAGACCGTTGTTAATCTCTTACGACCATGTTTACGGCGTCTATTAATCACTTTACGACCAGCAGCAGTACTCATGCGCTTTAAAAATCCATTCACAGAAGAACGGTGACGTTTACTTGGTTGGTATGTTCGTTTCACTGTAGTTTCCTTACAAATTAATTCCACATCACAATGGACATAGAAGATTAAAAACTTAAATTTTACTCACTTTTACCTGATATGAGCGGATATTATGTGATTTGCCTAGAAGCATATCGATTGTAGAAAAAAAATGCAAGTGAGATTTGGAGAGTAAAATTGCCAGCCAAATTTAATTGAATTAATAATTGTCCTTTTTAAAACATCAAAAAGATAATTATTTAATAACTTTTAAAACAAGTTAAAATGCAATTTATTAAATAAGATTATTTTTTGATTGTTTTTTAAACATTATTTAATTAATATTTTTTAAGTTAACATTAATGAACATAAAAAACTTAAACAAAAAGATTTTAACATGGATTATCTAAATACAATAGTTACAACTGGGATACATTTTACTTTAGGCGGCATGGGTTCACTACTTTCATTGAGCGCTGCAAAATATTTTCAGCCAAAACTGGTGAATACAAATTTTAAAATTAATTCCTTGTTCTTTGGAATCGGGGGTATATGTAATGTCGCAGCATATGTTTTTGCTGAAGCATTAGAGAATAAAGATCCTTTTGTAAACCCTAAGACTGAACAGTTAAAAATAATTATTACATATTTTAGCTTAGGCGCAACGTCTTTTGTTTTAACGTCTTTATGTTTAAAAGAAAAAATAAAAACAAATCCTTTAGCTTTCATTACTATGATTGGGGTAAGTCACATTGCAACAGGGGTTTTCTGTTTCGCAAGCTCTTACGCTTTAGAAAATTACTTTGGAACGACTGAATCCAATTAAATTATTGTTTTGCAAGGCTTGCATCTTCGCAAGTCTTGCAAAAAATAGATCAAAAAAGTCATAGTGATCTTAATTATCCATTTATTAAAGATCATTAGGTTTTATAGTGTTTAAAAAAATTTATTTATTTTTTTGTTTTATTTTCATTTGTAATATTCAAAACAATTTATTTTCTGAAATTCAATCTAACAACTCAATTCCTTGCATTTTAGTCAGCGTTGCTCCTTATAAATTTTTTGTAGAAAAAATCGCACAAGATACAGTTAAAGTCATTCTAATGGTTCCTCCTGGTGCGAGTGCACATACTTATGAACCTACTGCACGTCAAATCCTTGGTGCTTGCGAAGGAAAAGTTTGGTTTCGTATTGGCGAATCCTTTGAAAATCGCGCCATTAATGCTCTTAAAAGTCATCAGCCGCATCTTGAAATTGTTGATCTGCGTCAAGGATTAGACCTCATTCATTCTAGTGAATGCAAAGGTTGCTGCTGTGCAGGTGGTGAAGATTTGCATTTTTGGTTAAGTCCTAAAATGGTGAAAATTCAAGCCCATACTATTACGGATGCAATAATTCAATTGAAACCTCAATTTAAGGATTTTTATTTAAAAAACTTGAGTGTTTTTGAAGCAGAACTTGATCAATTAAATCAAGAAATTCAAACCACTTTAAGCCCTTTACAAAACAGAAATATTCTTGTTTCACATCCAGCATATGCTTATTTTTGTCGAGATTATCAATTGAATCAATTTTCAATAGAGATGGAAGGAAAAGATCCCACTCCACAACAAATGACAAGGCTAATGAATACCATTCGCGACTTGAAAATTAAAACGATTTATATTCAAATGCAATATAATAATAAAGCTGCTAAGCTAGTCGCCGATACTTTAAACATGAAGCTTATCACGCTCAACCCTTATGCTGAAAATTATTTTCAATCGTTGAGGGAGATCGCGAATGCTTTTGCCCAAGGATAACCCTTCTGCAATGAATCATCCAATTGTTGACGCTAGCGGCCTTTTTTTTTCATATAAAACAAAAAATGTTTTGCAAAATATTCATTTTAAAATCTATCCAGGTGAATTCATAGGAGTGATTGGCCCAAATGGTGGTGGAAAAACAACTCTTTTAAAATTAATCATGGGATTTCTACAACTCACACAAGGACACCTCAAAGTTTTTGGCGAATCCCCCATCATTAAAGCGGGACAACTTTCAAAAATTGCCTATGTTCCCCAGTCTATGCGTTATGACAAAGATTTTCCCATCTCTGTGATGGAAGTTGTTTTATCCGGACGACTCTCCCACTTACCTTGGTATGGTTCCTTTCGTAAAGAAGATCGACAAGCTGCAATGGACGCCTTAGAACAAGTGAGGCTAGTGCATTTGGCTCAAGCATCATTCGGAACCCTATCTGGAGGACAAGCACAAAGAGTTCTCATTGCACGAGCATTAGTATCTCAACCACAACTCCTTCTTTTAGATGAACCCACAGCTAGCGTCGATCAACAAGCAGAAGCTGAAATTTACTCAGTATTATCAGAATTAAAAGGAAAAATGACGATACTTATGGTCACACATGATTTAAAAGCAGCATTGGATGTTGTCGAAAGAATTTTATGTGTACAAGGCGGAGTCGTTTCATTAAAACCACAAGAAGTTTGCGAGCATTTTGCTCTTGGTTTGTATCATATTCCTTTAATGCAATCATCGATAAGTTCTGAGTCTTCTCCAAACAATCACTAAGGTATCTATGCCCTCATTTTATGAAGCCATTTTATCAAATCCCCTTCTATTAACCGCTTTTTTAGCTGGACTAGCTGCTTCTGTTGTCAGTGGAATTATTGGATCTTATGTTGTTGTCAAACGTATTGTTTTTATCGGTGGTAGTATTTCTCATTCTGTACTTAGCGGCATTGGTTTTTGTATTTGGTTGGAAAGAACACAAGGGGTTACTTGGGCATCTCCTCTTTACGGAGCCTTAGCAACTGCCATTTTATCTGCTCTAATTATTGGTTGGATTCATTTGCATTACAAACAACGAGAAGATTCTGTCATTGCAGCGATATGGTCTATTGGGATGGCCGTGGGAATTCTTTTTATATCTCAAACTCCAGGCTTTAATGTAGAGCTAACAAATTTTTTAATCGGAAATATTTCATGGGTATCAAAAACAGATTTAATGATTCTTTGGATTCTTGATATCAGTGTGATTATCATTATTCTTTGTTTACATAAACGTTTTTTAGCCATCTGTTTTGATGAAGATCAAGCTCGTTTACAAGGATTAGCTGTTCAACCTCTTTATCTACTTCTTCTTGTTTTAATTGCTGTATCTATCGTTCTTTTAATTCAAGTTGTTGGAATTGTTTTAGTTATGACCATGCTAACAATCCCGGCTGCCATTGCCAACTTACTGACAACACGTCTTTCATCGATGATGTTTTTTGCTATTTTAATCAGTGCTATATTTTGTGCTAGCGGTAATGTAACCGCTTATTATCTGGATTGGCCAACAGGGGCAACGATTGCTTTAATTGCTGGGCTTGTCTATGTCGTATGTATGATTGCTGCTAGGCATAAAAAAAGGGCTTTGAATTTTTTATTCAAAGCCCGGTGCGGAAAGAGAGGGATTTGAACCCTCGATACCCTTTAGGGGTATGCGTCCTTAGCAGGGACGTGCTTTCGGCCACTCAGCCATCTTTCCAAAACATGAAGATGCTTATCCTAATCTCTCTGGATTTTTTAATCAAGCATTGAATTTAATAATATGATTTTTTTTTAATCATTTTGCCAATGATGTCAAATTTAAGCCATAAAATCCCAAAAATTACCTCTGTGGTCGCAGAACAGACTCGACTATAGTTTTTTGTCGAAACAAAAGGTCTACGATTTTAAACCACAAGAATTACTCATATCATTTAAACATATTTTTTACTCAGAAAAGCCACCAGAATAACTTTGTAGTGCGAAGGCCCTGCCTTCGCTTTTTTTATGAGTGAATATCGATTATGTGGTGTCATTTAGACTACATCAAAAATTGAAAGCTGTAAAATTAGACTTCTTTCGAAATTTGCTTTGAGTGAAAAAATTAGGTATTTTTGAGTAGGTATTTTGAAAAATTTTGAAGTCATATGTGTACATATGGCTGAAAAATTTTACAAAAAAGATGCCAAAAAGAGCAATTTTTGCAATCAAATGGAATTTCGAAAGAAGTCTATTGTATAACCGAATCATAAAAAAGCGAAGGCAGGGCCTTCGCACTCCAAAAAGTATTATGAAAACATAACGATTGAGTAAAAAATCCACAAAGCGGAGGCAGGGATCTCCGAGGGGGAATGAGATAATCCCTACCGTCTCTTTTTTTACCAGTTTAAAAGATTTCTTTCATTTAAACTGGTATTTTTAAGAAATATGCATAATCTTCAATATATTAAATTAAAATTTATGAATAATTTGCATCGTCATCATCATAGGAATTATTATAATCATACCCGCCTTGAACGCCAGAAGTGTTATCTGACAGCGTATAACTAGAATACTGTACGGTATACGGTGAAGTACTAGTACTGTATTGATTACCATATGTACTGTAAGGATAACTGTAAGTACTATAAGGATAACTATAGGTACTATAATATGAATCAGGATAGTCTGTATAAATGTAATTTGTGCTATAAGCTGGTGTTGTATAGTAATCATTATATAGATAAGTTCTGTTGTAAGGATATCTTCTTATATAAGCATTTGGGTAATAATAGTTATTAGAATAATATGGATATGCTCCCGCAAAGTATCCTGCTCCTGCTCCTCCCCAATAGCCACCATAGTATCCTCCGCCCCAACCATTATCACGATCCCATCCTCGACCTCCCCAACCTCTTCCTCCACCGCCATGCCAACCTCTTCCGCCTCCTCCATGCCAACCTCTTCCGCCTCCACCATGCCAACCTCTTCCGCCACCGCCATGCCAGCCTCGTCCGCCTCCTCCATGACCGCCGTGACCTCCTCCGCCGTGACCGCCGCCACCACCGTGACCCCCACCGCCACCGCCATGACCTCCACCAGCTTCAACCGCCAAAGGAACAACGCCAATTAAAAGCGCTATTCCTGCAAATAATGTCTTTGAAATAAAACTCATAATCCTCCAAATTATATAATTGTCTATAAACTTTTCTTCTCAACTTTAAAATTTCATTTAACAAGGATTGAGTCTCATTCGCAAGAAAAATAATAATATTTTTTTTAATTTTTCAGTCTTAAGCAGTAAGATTTATTCTTTTCTAGACATTTCCTAATGAATCTTTTATGATTTGACCTCAACAAATTCCCTTAAATTGGAGTCATTTCATGACAGACATGCAATCTAGAGTTAAAATTGCACCTCATTCAAAAGAATCAGAAATGATGGTTTTAGGATGTATGTTAACAAGCATTAATAGCTTAAATATTGCATCAGATGCTTTAGACGACTCTGATTTTTATTTCACAGAACATAAGATTATTTTTCAAATTTTAAAGTCGGCATACAAAAAAGATAAGCCTGCTGATATTCATCTTGTTTCAGAAGAACTCAAAAGACAAGAAAAGCTTTCAGTTGTGGGTGGAATTATTTATTTAACTACCTTGGCTCAATATGCAGGTACATCTGCTTATATCGAAGAATATGTAGATGTTATTCGAAGTAAATCTATTTTACGAAAAATGATCAACGCCTCTCAACTTGTTGAAAAAACAGCTCTAGAAGAACCAAGTGATGTTAGCATTGCCTTAGATGAAGCCCAACAACTTTTTTTTAAAATTAGTCAATCAGCGAATCCTGCAGCAGGAACACTTATTACTGAAATTTTCTCAGGAATAAGAGCTGAATCTGGCCAACCTTTTTTGAAAGAATTACAAGAAAGACAAGAGAGATATCTTCAAAAAGGACCAGAAGAGGCAGGGATTACCGGCGTACCCTCACATTTTGTAGACTTTGATAAAATGATTAATGGATTAAATAAGTCTAACCTCATTATTTTAGCTGCACGGCCTGCGATGGGTAAAACGGCATTAGCTATCAATATTGCAGAGAATGTTTGTTTTAAAAGTCATATCCCAGTAGGTATTTTTTCCTTAGAGATGTCTGCGGAACAATTAGTGCATCGAATCATTTGTTCTCAAGCAGAAGTTGAATCTGATAAAATCAAAACGGGTAATATTAATGGATCAGAATATCAACGAATTGTCGGTGCAGTTAATAATATGCAAGGGCATGTCATGATCATTGATGATCAAGCAGGTTTAAAAATTACTGATTTACGCGCTAGAGCAAGAAGAATGAAAGAAAGTTATGGAATTGGCTTCCTAGTGATTGACTACTTACAGCTTATTTCTGGTTCAGGAGCTAATAAAACAATGGAAAGTAGACAAAATGAGATTTCTGAAATTTCTCGATTGTTGAAAAATTTAGCTCGAGAATTAAATATTCCTATTTTGTGTTTATCTCAGCTTTCTCGAAAAGTTGAAGATCGTCAGGGTCATCGTCCGCAATTGAGTGATTTGAGAGAAAGTGGAAGTATTGAGCAGGATTCGGATATTGTAACCTTATTGCTAAGACGTGAGTATTATGATCCAAACGATAAACCGGGAATGGCAGAACTCATTGTCGCAAAGAATAGACACGGTGGCGTAGGAACTGTTAATTTAACATTCAGAAAAGAGTTTGCTCAATTTGCAAATTACACCTATATGAAACATGGAATGGAGCTTGATCCTGAAGCCGAAATGGCTTTCAGTGAATTTTCGCCTAGATAAATGTTTTAGTTTATGCCTCAAGCATACCCTTAGTGTCATTCAAACTTATTTTTTCTATCTCGAAAAGCTTTTAAAACACTTTTTGGAGTGCGAAGGCCCTGCCCATCCTATTACCCATAAGTAAAAAAGTAACTTATGATTAATAGTTTGATTGCAATTGGTTGCATTGTAAAATTAAAATAACAGGATAGGCATCAGGCTAATTCAGAAAAAAGCACTTTAAAGATTTGATATTTAGAATTTTAATAAAAGAGAAACCCTTGTAGAATATTTTTGAAAAGAAAATTCATCAACAAGGGTTCTCAAAATGA
>JAUXSJ010000150.1 GCA_030679615.1 Parachlamydiaceae bacterium
ACAAAAATGGCTCATTTTAACAATCGAATGGAATTTTGAAAGAAGTCTATTGTTGTTACCTATCTTATTTCTTTTAGGGAAAAGATTGTAAATCATCAGCTTTCTGAAAACCTTCCTCCACTTCTGAGCATGAAAAAAAAAGGGATGACCAAAAACATTCCTACCTCAGAAATCCTAAAACAAATTATCGAATAAGACTTGTGAAAATAGTTAGGTACGGTTTTTTATATTGAATGAAATCCACAGCTATTTTTTTTATCTGGCCAGCTATTTTTTAATGTTGGTATTCATTCTTCCTGTAAACCAAAGACGATTTTTTGCAAATAGTATGTAAAGTGGTTTAAGAATTATCTTTATAAAAGGAATTCGTAGTAAAGTTGAGACGACCAATAATTGACACCGTGCATAAACAGTCGCAAAGGCTGGAATACCTACTAAACGATTACCATTTGCATCAATAGCGTGAATTTGGGACATTGCGGTGTTATAATCAATATTGTTATTATCAAATTGCGAAAAATCTTTTGAAGATATGTCAATAAACTTTACTGTCTTTTGAATGTCCTTTTTTTGAAGAATGCAAATTTCACGTTTGCAAATTGGGCATTCACCATCATACAGTAACTTAAAATTAGTTTTTGAATCGCGGTCTTCTAAAGTTTCTGTTGTGGCTTTTTCAACGATATTCGCGATTTTTGTAAGTAGACAAAGAAATAGACCCCAGGAGATTCCAATCATGATCCAAGTTTGAATCAGTGAATATGAAAAAGTTAATCCTCCTAGAGAAATACCCGCTAGATAACTGAGAGGGGCTCCTAGAAACCCGAATAGAAATGATGATAAGTAATTTTTTTTGATTATTCTTAAGGAGTGATTGATCAAAAGTGAGAATAGTGGGTAAAGGAAAACAATCCAAATGGGGGGAACCATTTTGTCGGTATTAACATAGTGGATAAGGTTTGTTTGCATGAAGAAGATTTCCAAAAGAACCCCTAGTGGAAAAATAAAAACGACTAAAAGTAAGTCTTGAATATACAAACCGATATCTTTAATTTTAGCACAATAAAGCTGCAATAAAATTAAAAAAACAGCCCCAATTGACGCTAAAATGAAGTGACCATAAATACCAAAAAGTACACACCAAAACCAACCGACTAAGTAGCAAAGGCTATTAAGTATAGACAGATTCATTGAAAAATCCCCTTTATCGAATCAAAAATCGAATCACAATTTTCCATAGCGACTCATCTTCATGTTTGCTTGATTTGTTTAAGTTAATAATCGTGGTTTTCGCTTGCTTCCAGTCAAACAAAAATTTTCCATTTGATAATCATGGGTCGTTGCAATCCATAAGATTGCATCATCACCGACCACCAACAATGCTAAATATAGAACATTGTATCCAATTGGATCGACTTTTCCTTAAATCTTCAAAGAAATTTTTAAATAACCAGTCCCCAAAAAAAAATCAGTAAAATAGTATGATTGTCATGGATTAATCCCTATCTCTATCATCACTTCATTGCGACGTAAAAAAGGTAGTGTCCAAGGAGGATTGTAAAACGCATAGACAGTCCCTCCAATCGAACTCAGTTTTTCAGCTTTAATATACGCTTCAAGATCCTCTCTGTTCTGCTTAATATTGTCATCATCCACAAGACCGGAAAATCGAATAACGGCAAAACGTCTAGGAGGCATTGATATTAAAATGACGTCTTTAGAATTTGGTTTTGGAAGTGTTTCAAGACTGTATTTTTTTGGCATAACGAATCTGACTTTCCAATTATCCATATATTGTTCCTGTATTACAGGAGCAGTCATAGCTATTTTTTCGCTGAGTTCATTTGTAACCGGCGCTTTCATGTCCATTTTTTTCTTTGAGGTGTTGTTGCCAAAGATATAATCTACGAGAATTTTAAAACCTTCACTAATCGCTTGTTTTCTTTCGCCGACAACTTCAACTTCAGCTAAAATCATAGGAGGATAGTCGCGGATTTCGATATTCTTTTCTGATGTAACCAGTGTGTAATCGGGCTGTTCAACATTACTCATAATATTACCTACTAGTGTTGCTAAGATGATAATTCCTATCAAAATTACGATTAATATTTTCAAAGTAAGAGTGCCTTTTGATAAGTTCTAAACAGATTGAAAGTTATGGATTCCATCATCAACAAAAATGAGGACACTATGCCTCAATTGTTCAGTTTTCTATGGTCAAGATAGATAAGGCATTTATATCTAAATTGCTACTGGAATTTATTGGATTTTGATGTTGCAGTATGTAATTTGGTGCACCGCCATTGCATCATGAAGTTTAGATGTTGTATTTTGCCATAAGTTACGCATTTACTTGTCAAGTTGACCGATTAGAACGACACTTCATTGCTCTTTCTAATTAATTCTATACCAACCAATATTAATTAATCACAAAACATTCTTTTTTTTTTATTAATAACACGTTAATTAAACAACATTGATTGATTTTTAATTTAAAATATAATATCAATTTTATGTTATTAATATAAGGAATTAATTTATGAATAAAATTTTTGTGAAAATTACATTATTTTTTATAATTTTAACGGCATTTTTTGTAGATGCAGTTGAAAATTCTGTTATTCCTGTGATGGAAACATTTGAATGTATTGAGAATTTGCCTACACAAAAGCTTACAAAAAATCAGTTCAGTGAGATTGCCAACGCTTTAGAAAAAAAAGAGGAAATGATCAGACTTGTTACCTACAATATGCTTTTTAATCTTTATGATCATAATCTTGATGAAGAAAATCGCTGGCCAAATCGCTTACCACGTATTGTTGAGCTTATTCATGAAATGCAACCTGATATCATCAACACTCAAGAACTCTACCCTACCCAAGTTCAAGATATCGTAAATCTGATTGGGGATGATTTTTCTTTTTTTCCTGGGAAGAAAGATGAAGATGGAGAAAGCTATGGTATTTTTTATCGTACAGATCGCTTCGAGCTTTTATCAAGTCAAATTGACTACCCACTCTCAATGGTGCAGCTAAAAGACCTTAAAACCGAAAAAATCATCCATGTATTCAATTCCCATATGCCGTTATCGAATATTGAAAAGCGAGAAGCCAATGCCCATAAGATCGCTCAAATTATAGAACCCTTTGCAAAACAGACGGCTGTAATTTTCACAGGAGACTTAAATACTTTTCCTGGAAGATTTGATCTTAAAGACCTTCCTTTTTATGATGGGGATTATATCCATCGCATTCTCTCCAAGGGATCATTGAAGAATTCACACCAGGAATCATTGCTTGGACATTTTGGCCCTATCAGTACATTTACAAATAGCAGTACGGATGTAAAACCTTTCCAAGGGACAGGAACTCCTGGCATTATCTTAGATTACATTTATGTCTCAAAAAAAGTTACCGTTTTGACTCATGCTGTTGAGCATGGTACTGTAGATGGACATTTTCCGTCAGATCATATGCCTGTGCTTATTGATTTTTTAATCAACTAATCAATACAAACCGAGATTTCGAGCAAATCGAGATCTCGAAAAATGAAAATCAAATAGTTCTGAAATATTGATGGTTAATTTTTGATTTATAAATCTTTGGTATATTTAAGCTTAGGATAGACTGGGTTATGACCCTAGAAACACCCTTTTCAAAAGCTTCCTTCCAAAAAATTATACCTGCATCTGTTAATCTGACTTTGGACAGAACATAAATAACCAACTATTCTTATTCTAGGATAATTGGTAAGAGATCTATATTAATTCGGATGCTGATTCCAGTGAATGGTTCTCGAATCCCATAAAATCAATGAGCCACGAGTAGTTTTTATGTGTTTTGCCTCAATAAGGCTTTCTAATTCTTGTAATAATTTTTCACTAAATTCTTCACTCAGTAATCTGTAACAACCCAAATATCATCCACATAAATCTAAGCGAATGCAGTAAATGCATTGAGTACTCCAAAATTACGTTGCTATCCTTTAGCATTACTGAGAATTTTTTATAATTCACATCAATTTCACGAGCACTCGTAAGCAACCAAATCTTTGATCATTTTTTCTTCTTAAGATCAGAAATTTTATCTATGATTCAATATTTTGATTAATTTGATTCGCTCACATATAACGTTTATATGATACATTTGCATTTTACAATTAAGGTTAGCCAATGGAAAAACAGTCATCAAACCAAGAAAATCAAATAATCCAGTCAGAAAATTTTTCAAAAAAAACCTTGGAAAATCATATTTTTAATTCCTGTTCTTTTAACAGCTGTGATTTTTCTGAATCAATTCTTCGCAACACAAAGTTTTGTACCTGTATTTTCACGGATTGTAAATTGAGTCTTGCAAAGCTAGATGGTTGTCGTTTTCAAGATGTACGATTTGTTGGATGTAAAATAGTAGGAGCTGAATTTTTTAAATGTGAAAAAACCTTTTTCTCCCCAAAATTTGAAAACTGCTTACTACATTACTGCAACTTTTCCGACCTTAACATGAAAAAGATTTCCTTTTGCGGAAGCAAGCTAAAGGAATGCCACTTTACAAACACTAATCTCATTAGCGCAGATTTTGGTGATGTGGATTTATCTGGAACAGTGTTTCACAACTGTGATCTTTCAATGGCAGATTTTACTTCTGCTGTACGATATGATATTGATCCCCAAACAAATAAAATTAAAAAAGCAAAGTTTTCACTACCTGATGTCGTGGGATTGTTGCGTGGTTTTGATATCACTATTGTTTAATGAGTTGTTCTTGAAAGTCAGTTAAGTGTGTGCTAGTCTGATTTTTTTAATTTTTTCCGGAGGATCCTCATGCCACTAGCCAAGATTAATAATCAAGAAATTTATTTTGAAGATTCCGGAGGAAATGGACCCCCTATTGTTTTCATGCATGGATTCCTTATGGATCAGTCTCTTTTTGATCATCAAGTAGCAATGCTAATCCCTCGCTATAGATGCATTAGGTGGGATGCTAGATGCTTTGGCAAAACAATATGGGATGGAAAGCCATTTAATCTCTATGATTCAGTTAAGGATTGTTTTGGATTGATGGACTTTCTTTGTATTGATTCAGCTATATTAGTAGGGATGTCTCAAGGTGGTTATTGTGCCTTACGAGCAGCTATAACTACTCCGGATCGCGTGAAAGCACTGGTTCTTCTGAGTACACAATCAACCATTGATCCTGAGCCTTTAAAAGCCGCATATCGTGAAATGAGAGATACATGGAAGCAAGTTGGACCAATTCCTCCATTATTAGAGGGACTGGCAACGGCAATTTTAGGTTCTAAGCTAGCAACTGGTATGGAAGATCATTGGAATGAATGGATACCTAAATGGAAGCAAATCTCTGGAGAAGCTATTTTCCATGCAATGAACAATTTATTAGATAGAGACGAAATCACTCATCTTTTACAAGAAATTACTTGCCCGGCTTTTGTTACTCATGGCACCGACGATAGCGCCATTCCAGAAGCATTAGGAAAGGAACTAAGCACCATTTTGCCCAATTGCCGCGGATTTATAGCGACTCCA
>JAUXSJ010000154.1 GCA_030679615.1 Parachlamydiaceae bacterium
TGACATCCCTCTAACTAAAATTGTACTACATTGGATTCCTACATTCCCAGACATTCCAGTGATTAAAGGAACAAACAAGGCGACATAAGTAAACCAATCACGATCTCTAAAATGAGAAAGAGCTGCTGCTGTGACTAAACCTGCACATAAAGTTACAATCAACCAGGGTGCACGCCACAAAAATCTTTTAAACATGGGTTCATGTTCGCTAATATTTTCAGCTGTACCTGCAATTGTTGCAATTGTTTGGTCGGCAATATCTTCCATTGCCTCCACAACACTTTCATAAGTTATCACACCAACAAGATGATTTTCTTCATCAACAACTGGTAGAGTAGGAATTTTGTAACGCTCCACTAAATCAACCACTTCATCTCGTGAAGCATCAGGCTGTACACGATGTAAAATAGGCCTCATGACCTGTTTAATAGCAAGAAAAGGTGGATTAACAATTAAATTACGGTCGGGAACAAATCCAATTAATTCATCATTGTCATTTAAAACAAATACACTACGCGTAAGATCAATCCCTGGATTATTACGAATAATTATAGCCACTTCACCAATAGTCATTTTCCAATTAAACGCAAAAAATTCATTGGTCATTAAACGACCAGCGCTATTGCGATTATGCTTATATAATTCTCTAATTCTTGCTGCTTTTTTAGGTTCCAATATATCGAGCACTCTTTTCAATCGACGATCAGACATATCATCCAAAAGCCATGTCGCTTCATCTGGGGGCATGTGTTCCAATAAAAGCTTTATTTCTCGATCATCAATCTGAGGAAAAATGGCTGATCGAGTGTTACTTCCTGTATTGATCATGAAAATAATTTTCGCATTGAGATCTGGTAGATTTTCATAAACAACAACCCGAGCTTGAGGCGGGAGTCTTGAAACTGCATAGGCTAAGTCAATTGGATCATGTTCGCTTGCAATTTTTGCAATATCATGGAGCATAAATTGCGAGGTAGGTTGATGGAAGGCTTCTTCAAGTTTTTCATTTAAGACATCGTCTAATTGACTGGTGCGAGAATCCATCAAATTACCAGAAACAACCGTTTCATCGCTTTCTTCTTCATCGATTGCATCTGTGTTTTGATTTTCCATACATCCTCGTAAAATATGAGTATAAAAAAAGTAACAATTTTAGTCTAATTACTCAAGCCAAATACTTTCTTTCTGGAAAACGTTAAAATTAATTTTAAACTTGCTCTTTTAATAAATCGAGTTTATATTATAACTTTAACCAATTATTAAAATTTATGAAACAAAGATTATTATATGTATTCACCTGAAAAAATTCGTAATATTGCGATTATTGCCCACATTGACCATGGAAAAACAACACTTTTAGATGCTTTGTTAAAACAATCCAATTTGTTTCGTGACAATGAACAAGTCAAAGAAAGAATGATGGATTCTTATGATCAAGAGCAAGAACGTGGGATTACAATTTTCGCAAAGCATACTTCAGTATATTTTGACGATTTTAAAATTAACATTATCGACACCCCAGGACATGCTGATTTCTCAGGAGAAGTTGAACGTATTCTCGGTATGGTTGACTCTGTTTTATTGTTAGTTGACGCTCAAGATGGACCAATGCCTCAAACACGCTTTGTTTTATCAAAATCCTTAAAAATGGGCATTAAACCTATCGTTGTTTTAAATAAAATTGATCGTCCTCACGCTACTCCTGACCGTGTATTAGATGAAACATTCGATTTATTTTCTGAACTCGGTGCTACTGATGAACAACTTGATTTCCGTTACTGCTATGCATCAGGTTTAACTGGTTTCGCCATCCATCATTTGCATGATGTTAAAAAAGATATGAGACCTTTGTTCGAATTAATTACTTTTGCGGTTCATCCACCTTCTGGAAGTTTAGACAATCCATTTTTAATGCATGCCTCAACAATCTCTTACGATGATTATGTGGGTCGTCAAGCCTGTGGTAAAATTTTAGAAGGAAGCATTAGAAAGGGTCAACAAGTCATTCATATTAATGAAAGTGGTGCAGAGCTTAAATATAATATTACTCGTGTTGAAGGTTACTTAGGCTTACAAAAAGTCGAAATGGAAGAAGCAGGTGTCGGTGATATTGTTATTCTTTCTGGTATTCCAGATGTCACAATTGGGGACACTTTATGCGATCCTAAAAAAATTGTTCGTCTACCAAGAATTAAATTGGATGAACCAACAGTTTCGATCGACTTAACAGTTAATAATAGTCCATTTGTTGGAAGAAGTGGAAAACATGTAACCATGAATAAGTTACGTGAACGACTTGAAAAAGAGAAAAGAGCGAATATTTCTCTAAAAATTGATGATGAGAGCGATCAAGATGCCATTACAGTATCAGGACGAGGCGAATTACATTTAGCTGTTTTAATTGAAGCAATGAGACGTGAAAACTATGAATTTAGTATTTCCAAGCCTCGAGTCATTATTAAAGAAGAAAATGGTGTAAAATTAGAGCCTGTAGAGAAAGTTCACATTGAAATTCCTCAAGAATATTCAGGAATCGTTATTGAAGAGTTATCTCGTCGAAAAGGTGAAATGCAATTATTAGATACTGATGAACACGGAATCACTACATTGACATTTCTAATTCCAACACGTGGTTTAATGGGGTATCGAAATGAATTCTTAACCGTGACACGTGGATTAGGAATTTTAACATCGAATTTTGAAGAATTTGCTCCATGGAAAGGACCAATTCCTGGTCGTCTACGCGGAGTTCTTATTTCTAATGGACCAGGAAAAACCAATGGATATGCCTGTTTTAATCTTCAAGATAGAGGAACTCTTTTCACTTCTCCGGGAGATGACGTGTATGAAGGAATGATTGTCGGTGAAAATAGTCGAGATAATGATTTGATTGTCAATGTGACTAAAGGAAAGCAGTTAACAAACGTTCGCGCGTCTGGAACCGATGAAAATATTATCCTTACTCCACCAAGAAAGTTTACATTGGAAACAGCAATTGATTACATTCAAGAAGATGAACTCATTGAAGTGACACCTGATATGATTCGTATGCGTAAAAAACACTTGTTAGAAAGTGACAGAAAACGTACTGGAACTTCTAATAAATAAGTAATTTCTAAGCGTTCATTGTGTGCAACATAATGGACGCTTTGTTTCAACGCAGAGACGGGGAGACGCAAGAGACGGAGAGAAAGACATTTTTAATAAAATAAAAAAATATTTTATAATAATGCTTTTTTCTCCGTTTTTTGTTTCTTTCGCTTAATCGCAAATTTATCTAATTAATAGAAAAAGATAAATATTTAGATAAGCCTCAATTTAAAATATCGTCCTTTCAGGACTCGATGATTATTTTACGTTTACCCAGGCCTCCGCTTCGCTCCAATGTCATCAACTTAAAGAAATTTGTGTATTATCGCAGCCCTTCAGGCTATTATTTTATTTTCAATTTACCCAAGACGATGCCCTGGGCGTATGCGTAATCAGGCCGTCCCGGCCTGAATCTATTTTGGCT